>JBDQJG010000028.1:0-22476 GCA_040263955.1 Verrucomicrobiales bacterium | reverse complement strand
TCGGTTTTCGGCAGTGTAGATGAAGGACAGGATGTGGTCGCCGCGATTGTCCAGGGCGACAGCATTGAGACGATCGAGATTCTCGATGATACCGCGGAACTTTTTGCTGAACAGGCTTCTCGGATTGCTGACTGGAACACCACGCTCGATAGTTGATCTGGAAGCTGGAGAGGTTGTGATCAGATCCGGGCGAATCATGATTTGGCACGGAACATGATGAACGACTGGATTCGGGAATATCTTGCCGCTCAGCAGCGCCTGCTCGCGAGTATAGATCCGGAACAGGTGGCTGGTTTTGTGCGTGTTCTTTCCAGAGCATGGCGGGAGGACAGGCATGTATTCGCGTTCGGAAATGGTGGCAGTGCGGCCAATTGCTCGCATTTCGCGGTCGATTTGGGCAAGGGTAGCTCAGACGCGCTGGGCAGGCGCTTCAGGGTGATTTCTCTCAATGAAAACATCGCCTGGCTGACGGCACTCGGGAACAATTGCGCCTACGAAGACGTGTTTTCTGGGCAACTGCAGAATTATGGCAGGCCGGGTGACGTTGCGCTTTCTATCAGCGTAAGCGGGGCCTCGCCCAACTTGCTCAAAGCATTAAGCTGGGCGCGCGAAAACGGCCTCGAGACGATTGCCATCGTAGGTGGCAAGCGGGGCCCCATGGCAGACCTGGTGGACCATGCGATTGTGCTCGATGATGTGCATTATGGCCGGGTGGAGGATGCCCAGATGACCATTCTGCACATGTTGTGTTATGTTTTCATGGAAGTCGAAAAGGTTGCCGAGATCGTGGAGTAACGCCGCGTGGCTTTCGGTTCGAAAGATAATGGTGAAGATTCTTTCTTCCACAGCCCATGAGGAAAGCAATTATCATCCCCTCACACCGGGCAGAGGCGACGCTCCCGGATGTGCTCGCGGCATTGCCGCAGGAGTTGCTTGCCGGGGAGGATATGGTGGTCCTCGTCAATGATGCGAGTCCCGATGCGACAGGCAAGGTGGCGGATCGACTCGCTGGTTCGAACGACCGTGTTTTCGCCCTGCACCACGCGCACAACCGAGGCTATGGAGGTGCGCTCAAGACAGGCATGCGCTTCGGGCTGGAGCAAGGTGCCGAGTTGTTTGCTGTAGTGCATGCCGATGGCCAGTATGCTCCGCAAATGGTGTTGCGGCTTTGTGAACCGATCGAGCATGGCATTACCGAGATCGTGCAGGGTTCACGTATGAAGGCCGGAGGTGCGCGTCTCGGTGCGCATCCCATGCCCCTGTCGCGCTACGTGCCGAACCGGATGCTGACCCTGCTCGAAAATCTGGTCGTTGGAACGAATCTGGCTGAGTTTCATAGTGGTTACATGGTCTACTCGAAAAAGTTGCTCGAGCGGGTGCCCTTCGAGGCAATCGGGGAGAATTACAACTTCGATGCCGAAATGATCATCCTTGCGCACATGATCGGAATTCGCACCGTGGAGATCCCGATTCCGACCCGCTACGATGATGCGACCTCGAGCCTGGCTCCCATTCCCTACGGCTTGAATGTGCTGCGCATGATGTGGCGGGTGATGACCGGGCATTATCGTGAGTTGCTCGATCGGCATGGTCTCGAGGGACGCGATTCCGGAGGCCGGGTGTCACAGTGGTGAGTGCGCTCGCACTCAACCAATGGCAGGGTGTGCAGGTCCCGAAACGGCCGATGGATCGGCATGCAGGTTCTGCCCGGGTGATGCATCCTGATTTGGAGGGCGGGGAATTTGAGTTGATTGATGGTCTTCTTCTGCCATGGCTGAGGCACGAGGATTCCAAGGTAGATGAGTTGGTTTCATGATTGTGGATATTGATATTTCGCGTTTTCGGTATGATGGCACGCGCGGGTTTTCGATTGCGGACAGCCCGACTGCGATCGAACCGCTCTACGGCAGTGTCGGAGATTACAGGGCCGGCATGGATGAGTTTCGCGCTGCGATCGACGAGCGGCAGCGCCTGATGTATGCGCATGATCGCTACGCGATGCTGTTGGTGTTCCAGGCGATGGATGCTGCAGGCAAGGATGGCACGATTCGCAGCGTGCTCAGTGGCGTCAATCCTCATGGTGTGGACGTGCACGCCTTCAAGCGTCCGAGTGGCTTGGAACTCGATCACAACTACATGTGGCGAACTGATGCGCGCATGCCGCGCCGCGGAACCATTGGAATCTTCAATCGCTCCTATTACGAGGAGGTGCTGGTGTGCCGCGTGCATCCGGAAATCGTCAGTGATTTCCAACGAGTTCCCCCTGAGTTCACCCGTAATTTTCCGAGGATGTGGAAGCAACGCTATGCCGACATCCGTGGCATGGAGGATTACAACCATCACAATGGAACCCGCATCGTGAAGTTCTTTCTGCATCTCTCCAAGGATGAGCAGGCCAGGCGCTTCCTGAGCCGGATCGACAGGGAGGAGAAAAACTGGAAATTCGAGGAAGGGGATCTCCGTGAGAGGGGATACTGGGATGATTACCAGGAGGCATACGAGGATTGTATCAACGCGACTGCCACCAGGAAGTGTCCGTGGTACATCATTCCCGCGGATGACAAGCCCAACATGCGATTGATCGTTTCACGCGTAATCCTCGAGCATCTGCAGGCATTGGACATGCATTATCCGGAGGTGGATGAGGAGCGGAAAGCGAACTTCGCCAAGTACCGTGCTCAGCTGGAGCGTGAGTTGGAGTGAAGCGGTGCACGTCGGGTGCGACTCGGGTGAGGCCGAAGCGTCGAGGCTTTCTCAGTGAGCGGCGTGCGGGGCTGCATCATGGACTGCCGGAAAGGTCTCGGGCACGGGTTCGCCCGACTCCTCGATGAGCCCGCGCAGCCGGGAGAGCAGAGCAGCGACCCGTGCCGGGTCTTCCCGGGCCACGTTGATCGTCTCGTAGGGGTCGGAGTCGATCTCATACAATTCGATGGCAGCAGGATGGAGGACGCGCGCGACCTTGGTCTTCGCATCAACGTTTCCTGCATTTCCCGCGAGGGCCAGCCATTCGCTCCAAGCCTGGGAGAATCGTTTGCTCCTGGCATGAAAGAGCTCGCAGATGTGCTCCTCGGCAGGTCTTGCCGTCCAGATGAGCTTGTGGGTTGGCGTGACTATGGCTCTTTGTGCGAATGGGTGGACGTTCGAGATGTAGGCGGCTTCGCGGTGGGCATCCTGGTTGTTGAGCCAGACATCGTAGAGCGAGAGGCCATCGAGCCCGGGTTCAGGTTCTCCTCCGGCGAGCTCGATGAGAGTGGGAAGGATGTCACAGTAGCTGGCGATGGCGTCGGTTGTGCGCGGCAGGATTCTGCCGGGCCAGCGTGCGAGACAGAGGCTGCGGGATCCGAACTCGTAGGGAGACCATTTGCCGCGTGGCAGAGCCATACCCTGTTCACTCAGAAATATCAGGACGGTGTGCTCGGCCAGTTGCATCTCCTCGAGCAGGGCTGCCGTCGCGCCGACCTGTTCATCGAGCAGGCTGACCTCCGCGGCGTGACGGGCGATGATTTCCCGGGTTGTGGGGGAGTCTACAAGGTGGGGAGGAAGAGTGCGAGGGTGTCGGGCAAACGCGCTCTCCTCACCAAGATCCCAGGGGTGGTGGGCATGAATGGAGCCGATGATGACGCAGAAACCCTGCCCGGATTGGAGGCTTTCCTCGATAAACGTGCGGACTCCACTCAGGGAGTATTCCGACTGGGAGCCGTTGCAGTCGGTCGGAAAGCCCGTGATGTTCTCGATGGGAAGTCGGCCAAGATGAAAATGGCGTTTTCCCGCCAGGCCGACGCGGTAGTCGAGGGGGCTGAGGTGGTCTGCGATGTTGCGGATGTTTGCACGTCGTTGGTTGACCTGGTTGGCGAGGATTCCATTGCGGCAGGGAAACAGGCCGGTGTAGAGCTCAGCACGCAGGGGAGCACACTGAGAAACGGTGCAATAAAGGCGCCGCATGTGGCAGGACTCGGCGGCGAGCGCGTCGATATGCGGTGTTTGTGCGTGGGTGTTCCCTGCACAGCCGAAGGCGTCCCAGCTGATGTCGTCACCCAGAACGATGACTATATTCGGCCGTTGGGGAGTCGCCTGCAGAGGTGCCGGAACGGCAGCGAAGGCTCCGATGCAGACCAGAAAGAGGCGCAGAGGTGCACGCATGAACATTATGGCTTGCAGGCTGCCGTGTCTGGGACTCAGGGGGTGCCTTGAGCAGCGCGTGCCTTTTCCTTGAGCGACTCGGGCAGATCAGGTACTTCGAGAACCTTCGCAAGCAGCGCGGCACGGCGCGCTTTCGCCGTATCGTCCTCTGGCAGGTTGGCGGCCACCTGAATTGCTGCAGCGGCTGCTTCCTTGGCGATATCCTCACGCTGTAAAAGCCCCTCGAGGGCTTCGGCGGTTTGCACGGACGGCAAGGTGCCCAGGCTGGACAAGAGCTTGCGCGCATCGTTCGCGGATGTGGCGAAAGGCAGTGCATCGAGCGCAAGGCGGAGCCTGTCTTCGAATGGGGCGATCTCCTCGGCGCGGGCCAGACGGGCGATGCCATTGATTACCTGGGATTTTTCCGTTTCACCGTATGCCGGGTCCTTGAGCATGGCTGTAAGCAGTTCGGCCGAGGCGAAACTACTCCATTCGGAGAGGGCGCGGACGGCCGCTGTTTTCAGCTCTGGCGCCTCGGATTGGAGGCATCCCTGCAGATGGGAAAGCCCGGGATCTGTACCGAGCACGGCGAGAAGGCTGAGGCCTGCGGAAATGGTTTCGCTTCCGGCATCCGAAGTCGCGGTGATGATCGCCGTGGTTGCCTCATCCGGGAGCGTCGTTTCCTTGCAGAGTTTCTGCAGGATGACCCGCAGGCGGGGAAAGGCGGGCGCGCCGGGTTCCTGCAATCCGGAGACGAGTGCGGGAATATCTTCGGGCCGTGCGAGTTGTGAGGTCGCCTCGTAGGCGGCTGCGGCAATGGCCTGATCGGCAGATGACAACAGTGGCAGAATGGTCTGGAGCAGGACGAGATGAGACCGGGAAGAGGCCGCTCGTATTGCCTCTGCGCGCAGGGTCGCGCTCACGGCATCGTCTCCGATCAGGTCTTGCAGGGTCGATTCGATCTGCTGATCGCCCCGGAAGCGTTTGATGGCCTGGCGCGCAGTGGAGCGCATCGGTTCTGCTCCCGTTGCCGCCAGCGAAAGGAGCAAGTTGAGATCGTCCGCCTCGCCGATCCTGCCGAGGATGGCAATGGCTTCGGGAGCGATTGCCGGTCCGCCTTGCGATGCCATCTCACGAATTTCTGCGAGAGCTTCACGGGCATTGCGAGATTCCAATTCCCTCAGGATGGCGGTGGTGGCGATCGGGTTGGCTGTTGCGGTGGCAAATGCGCGCAGGAGTTCGATCACGCCGCTGTCCGCGCCGAGTTCGGCGGTGGCCCGGATAGCTGCTTCCTGCATCATCGGATCCTCCCCAGCCAGATACGTTTGAAGAATCGCGATGGCATTTTCGGGCGAGCAGGCGGCCCATCCTGTGATGGCTCCGCCGCGCACGGTCTCGGGCATCTCGGCGACCAGCAGGCGCTCGTAAGTCTGCAGGGCTGTGGCGATCTCGCCCTGCGCCCTCGCGTTGTCGGCAAGTTGCAGCAATTGGGTCGCGATGAGGACGTCCGCCACCTGCTCTCCGTCCCTATCCGCCAAGAGAAGGGGTGTGAGCGCGTCCAATGCCGCGCTGCTGCCGAGTGCGACCAGTGCCTTGACCGCGGATTCCTTCAGCAGGTTGTCTGCGCTGCTGAGGTAGGGCAGGATGTGTTCGCGGTCCTGCGGTCGGCCGATTTCCCCGAGCGAGTGAATGAGTCCGGCGAGGAACCCCGGGTCTGTCTGGTCGGAGAGGGCTTCAGCGATAACTTGCGCCGCGGCCTCCGAGCCCATGGTGGTGAGTGCGGCACGGGCCTCTTCCCTGATGCGTGGTCGCGCGTCCTGAAGGTACGGCGCGATTGCAGCGACGGCGCGGTCGCCACCAGTCAGCGCGAGAACCCGGAGCACTTCCGTGCTTGCAGCTTGCGAAAGATCAGTCGCCAGTGCATCGCACAGAGCGGCCAGGCAGGCGTGGCGTCTCTCGGTGGCATCCGGGCGCACAGCGTGGAAGGAAATCGCCCGCAGAAGCTTGACGGCTTCGTCGTGTTGCTTTGATCCGGAGCCGTCGATACGCGGCAGCAGGTAGTCCAGCACGACAGCGTATTTTTCGTCGAGATTGGCCGGGTCAGCCGGTGCGGTTGAGGGTTGGCCGGCGAGTTCCTTGACGATCCGGAGTGTGGATTCCGCTTGAGCTGGCGGTTGGGTTGCTTCCACGGCGGCTGCAAAAGCAGAGCCCGTGGGGGACGAGATTACCAG
This sequence comes from Verrucomicrobiales bacterium, assembly GCA_040263955.1. Lineage (GTDB taxonomy): Bacteria > Verrucomicrobiota > Verrucomicrobiia > Verrucomicrobiales > DEV007 > CALSSN01. The sequence goes on along the minus strand of JBDQJG010000028.1, from coordinate 16,126 downwards.
GAGAGCGACCGCGTATGCGGCTACGGTGAAGAATGATTCGAAGGGTTTCATGATTGAAGTGGAAAGCATAGACGCCAGATATCGATCATCCGATTTTTTTTGGCCTGCACTGCTCTCGGAGGAAACGCAGTTATGATCAGGCTTCGACAAGAAGGCGCAGCGGGTTCTCGATACACTCCTTGATCCGGATGAGAAAGGTGACCGCCTCCTTGCCGTCGACGATGCGGTGGTCGTAGGAGAGGGCGAGATACATCATCGGTCTGATTGCCACCTCACCGTCGACTGCCACCGGGCGCTGCTGGATGGTGTGCATGCCGAGGATGCCGCTCTGTGGCGGGTTCAGGATCGGAGTGCTCAGCAGCGATCCGTAGACGCCGCCGTTGGAAATCGTGAAAACGCCTCCCCGAAGGTCTTCCATGGAGATGGTGCCCTCGCGCGCACTGTTGGCATAGCCGATAATCTCTTGTTCGATATCCGCGAAGGATTTGTGCTCACAGTCTCGTAGCACCGGTACGATGAGGCCTTTTTCCGTGCCGATGGCGACACCGATATCAAAGAAGTGATTGGAGATGACCTCGTCACCGTCGACGCGCGCATTGATCTGGGGGACCGCTTTGAGGGCTTCGACGGTGGCTTTGACGAAAAATGACATGAAGCCGAGCTTGATGTCATGCCGCTTGACGAAGTCGTCCTGGATTTCCTTGCGCAGTCGCATGACGGCTGACATATCAACTTCGTTGAAGGTGGTCAGGATTGCCGCTGTCTGCTGGGCTCCGACAAGTTGGTCGGCGATTTTCCTCCGCAGGGGCGACATCCGCTTGCGGGTGATGCGGTGGGGTGACTGATTGCCGGCTGATTCCGGTTTCCCGCTGTTTGCGGCGACGGACTTCTGTTGCGCGGAGCCGGCATCAGTTGGCAGGGCAGATGCTTTCGGCGCGGTAGCGGGAACCTGTTGTTGCTCGGCTTCAGGCTGTGCGGGCGTTGCCTGCGCATCCTGCCGGTCGGGTTCCGTTGCTGCTGGCAGTGGCACCGCCTCCGCGTTGGCACTGTTGTGCTGACCCTCCGGGCTGCTTTGTGCATCAGCACCGGCGCCCTCGGTAATGCGGGCGATGATGGCACCGATCTCGACCTCGGTGCCTTCGGGGGTCAGGTCGGTCAGTATGCCGGCTGCTTCGGCGGTGATTTCCTGGGAGACCTTGTCGGTCTCGAGCGTGACGAGCAGGTCGCCGATCGCGACGGTGTCACCCTCCTGCTTGTGCCACTGCCCGATTTCGGCACTGGCAACTGATTCGCCTACGGAGGGTATTCTGACCTCGAAACTCATGGTGGGATCGGTTGATTCGGTAATGCTGCCTGTGGAGAGAAGGATTGTGCCATCGAGTGGCAGTATAGTTGATCAGACGCAGAATGCGTCCTCGACCAGCTTGCGTTGCTCACGGACGTGGATCGCTTTGGCGCCGGCCGCCGGGCTGGAACTGCGTTCCCTGCCCGCGTAGCGAACGCGCGCACGCACGGCCATTTCGAGGCGGGGATTGACGTAGGACCATGCGCCCATGTTCAGTGGCTCCTCCTGGCACCAGACGAATTTCTTGTTGGCGCGCGGGTAGAGCGAGATGATTTCGCCCAGCAGCTTCCAGTGGAACGGGTAGAGCTGCTCGATGCGAATGATCGCGGCGTTGCGCAGCTTGTTGACATTGCGGAATTCCAGCAAGTCGTAGTAGACCTTGCCGGTGCAGAAAATGATGCGGGTGACGCGCGAGCGGTCCTCAACGAGCTGGTGGTCGTCAATGAGTTCGTTGAAGAACGTGCCCTCGGCCATCTCGTCGGCGGTGGAGACGCATTGCGGATGCCGCAACAGGCTTTTGGGTGTCATCAAGATGAGCGGTTTCCTGAATTCGCGGCGCACCTGTCGTCGCAGTGCGTGGAAGTACTGGGCCGGCGTGGTCAGGTTGCAGACCTGGATATTCGACTCGGCGCACAGCTGAAGAAAGCGTTCCAGTCGTGCGCTCGAGTGCTCGGGACCCATGCCCTCGTAGCCATGCGGCAGCAGCATGACGAGATTGCTCGGTTGCTGCCACTTTGATTCCGCCGACGCGATGAATTGGTCGATGATGACCTGGGCGCCATTGGCAAAGTCCCCGAATTGTGCCTCCCAGCAGATCAGCATGTCCGGGACCATGAGACTGTAGCCGTAATCGAAACCCAGCACCGCAGCCTCGGAGAGCAGCGAATTGTAGCAGCAGAATTCGGCCTGGTCGGCGGCGAGATTCTTCAGGGGGATGTGGCGCTCGCGGTCCTCGGTATCGTAGAGCACGGCATGACGGTGGGAGAACGTGCCCCGGCGGACATCCTGGCCGGAGAGTCGTACCGGCGTGTTTTCGACGAGCAGCGAGGCGAATGCCAGTGCCTCGGCATGGGCCCAATCGAAATCCTTGCCAGTTTCCAGAGCGCGCTCCCGAGCCCCGAGGAACCGTTTTTTCAATGCCGGGTTGAGTCGGAAGTCGGGTGGGATCGTGACGAGTTTCTCTCCCAGCGCAAGCAACTGCGCACGGTCGATACCGGTAAGATCCGGGCCATAGGTGAATTCCACCTGCTCGATGGCGGTCGAACCGGAGAAACGGCTGCGGCGTTCGGTGCTGGTTGTATTGTCCTTGAACGTGGCATACTCCCGCTCGAGCCGGTCATTGATTTCGGTGGCAATCGCCTCGGCATCATTTTCGGAGAGGATGCCCTGCTCGGCGAGTGCTCCCGCGAAGAGTTTGCCGACTGGAGGGTGAGATTGGATTTGCCGGGAGGTCATCGGCTGGGTGAAGGCGGGTTCGTCGCCCTCGTTGTGGCCATGGCGGCGATAGCAGACCATGTCGATGACGATGTCGCGTCCGAATTCCTGGCGGAAATCGAGGGCCAGCTGGGTCGCGAAAAGCACCTCCATCGGGTGGTCGCCGTTGACGTGAATGACCGGGGCTTCGATCATCTTGGCCACATCGGTGCAATAACTCGATGAGCGTGCATCTTCCGGCTGGGTGGTGAAACCGATCTGGTTGTTGATGATGATATGGATGGTGCCACCGGTGCGGTAACCGGGGAGCTGAGAAAGGTTCAGCACTTCGGCGACCGCCCCCTGCCCGGCGAAAGCAGCGTCACCATGCAGCAGGACTGGCATCACGGCTCTGCGGTTGGCGGTGTCGACGAGAATTCGTTGGCGCGCCCGTGCCTTGCCTTCGACGACCGGATTGACGGCCTCGAGGTGCGAGGGGTTGGCGGCGAGATAGATGCCGACTTCATGGCCGCTTGCCGTGGTGCGTCGCGTCTCGAATCCGAGGTGATACTTGACGTCGCCGTCACCTGCGACTGCATCGTGGACGTAATTTTCCGCGAATTCATGCAGCAGCACCTCGAGCGGCTTTTGCAGGTAATTGGCGAGAATGCTCAACCTGCCTCGATGCGCCATGCCCATGACGATCTCGGAAATGCCTTTTTCCGGGGCGGCCTCGAACAGGCCCTGCAGGGCAACCATCACGGCCTCGCCACCCTCGAGGGAAAAGCGTTTCTGACCGACGTATTTCTTGTGCAGAAATTCCTCGAAGAGGTTGGCCTCGAGAATCCAGCGCAGGGCCGAGATGTGCGCTTCCCGGGGCGGAGGGGGCAGGGATGGGCGCGCCTCGATTCTGCCGCGCAACCAGTTGCGCACCTCGCGCTTGTGGATATGCATGAATTCGAAACCGATCCTGCCGCAATAGGTCTCGCGCAGTGAGGCGATCATGTTTCGCAGCGACATGGCTTTGCCGCCTTGGTAGAAGTTGGTCAGTACCTGCCTGTCGAGGTCGGATGTTTCGAACCCGAGGGCCGGCGGTTCGAGTACCGGCTGGGCCGGTGGAGCATCGGAGAGGGGATCGGTCCACGCCGCTGTGTGACCGATGGTGCGGAAGGCATAGACCATGCTGACGACCTTCGTGCGCAAGGCAAGCTCGTCTCCGGTCGGCACGGTGGCTGCCGAAGGTTCGGAGTTGCGGGCTGCCGTGCCGATGCGGTCCGGGGGGGCCGGGGATTGGGTCAAGCCGAGTTCGAAGCCCTCGAAGAAAGCCGCCCAGTTCGCGTCGACCGAGCGCGGGTCGTCTTTCCAGAGGGAATATTGCTCTTCCAGCAGGGCCGTATTGGCGTGGGATGGGAGCGTGGAGTGCATCGGATGACAGTGCGACAATCTATGGAATGTCGCGCAGCTTTCGGCAGATGCCATTTAAAAGCGGTTCCGGTGAAAATTTTTAGTGACAGAGTGGTGGCACAGATGCTTGTCTTGCCCGTGCGGCCGAGGTCGTCGGGGGTCGCCGCTTCCGGATACCCTGCCCACATGATTGCCAGGCGTGCAGATGTCTACCGTTTGAACTTTTAATTTCTTTTCATTCACCTTGAAGTGCCATGATCACCGCTGAAAAGTTGACCAAACGCTATGTCGGTCGCAGCGCGGTGGATGCGATCAGCTTCGAGGTGGAGAAGGGTGAAGTGGTCGGCTTCCTCGGGCAGAACGGGGCAGGTAAGACTTCGACCCTGAGAATGTTGACCGGTTACATGCCACCCACATCGGGATCGGCGACGGTAGCGGGATATGATGTGTTCCACCAGTCGCTGCAGGCGCGTAGACAAATTGGTTACATGCCCGAGAATGTTCCGCTGTATGAAGACATGCGGGTTAAGGAGTATCTGCATTTCATGGGTAGATTGCATGGAATGGGTGGCAAGCAACTGGCATCGCGGACAGGGGAGGTGATGGAACTCTGCCGCATATCAGATGTGCGGCGGAAGATGATCGCGAGTCTTTCCAAGGGATATCGCCAGCGGGTAGGCATGGCTGCCGCTCTGGTGCATGAGCCGCCGTTGTTGATCATGGACGAACCGACCAATGGGCTCGATCCGAACCAGATCAGGCAGGTGAGGTCCATGATTCGCAGTCTTGGTGAGGAGCACACGATCCTGCTCTCCACGCATATCCTGCCGGAAGTCGAAGCGGTTTGCGACCGGGTAATCATCATCGATAAGGGCCGTATCAGGGCCGAGGGAACGCCGGGCGATCTGGTGGCCACGTTGCGGACTGCCGGCACCCTCTTTCTCGAGGTCGAGGCAGACCCGCAGGAGGCGGAATGTGCGCTTGCCCGTCTTGACGGAGTTCGCAAAGTCAACAGTCACCGCTTGGCCGACGGTTGGACGAAAGTCGAGGTGGTGGCCGAGTCGAAAATCGATGTGCGCGCTGCGGCCTATGCCGTGGTGGCCGCCGCTGGATGGCCGCTTCGTGAACTGGTGTTACAGAAAGCCTCTCTGGAAGACGCCTTCGTGGAGTTGACCGATATCGACAATGCCGCTTGAAGAGCGCTCCGGCCGATTGTTGTTTTGAAGTTTTTTTCTTGAACCTTTTTTCTTCTGATGGGGCTGATCGCTCTTCCGCAGGGCAAGCTGTTTGAATCATGCGCATCCTTTTTATTCTCTCCGGCAAGGAACTCAGGGCATTCTTTCTCTCACCGGTTGCCTACGTAGTCATTGCGTTGGTGATGGTGTTGACCGGCTTTTCATTCAAGGCGGCTCTGACGATCCTGGAACGAAGTTCCAGCGAGTGGAGCCTTGTGCTGTGGACGTATACGTCGTACTGGTTCTGGCTGTCCTACTTTCCCATCTTTCCTTTAGTCACCATGCGGTTGTTTTCCGAGGAAAGAAAATTGGGGACCATGGAGACGCTTCTGACGGCCCCGGTTCGGACCTGGCAGGTATTGGCAGCCAAATACACAGCGGCGGTGTTTTTCTACATCATCATTTGGTTGCCCAGCGTGCTGTATTTCCTGCTCTTTGTCGGTATAACCGGAGTGGATGTCGTCATTCCGCGGGGCGAATTGGCCGGCAGCCTGCTTATCCTGCTGCTCTCGGGAATCTTCTACCTGGCTGTCGGTTGTTTTGCTTCGGCACTGACATCCAATCAGATTGTAGCGGGGGTCATGGCATTTACCCTGTGCCTGATGCATTTTCTGCTGGGCGTTTTCTCGCTCAATCTTGCCGGCAATCTCCCTGCCGAGATCATGGACATGGTCACCTACATCGCACCGCATTATCATTTCCAGCGGTTTACCCGGGGGCTGATCGATACGCGTCCGATTTTCTATTATCTGAGTCTTGCTGCTTTTTTCCTGTTTTTGACCCATCAGGTTCTGGAGTATCGCAGGTGGAGGGCGTAGCGCGGTTGGCGCGACCTCGAGTTTTTATTGAAGCAAGCAATGCAGGAGACCATCCCGGAAGACGCGCGGCGGCGCAGTGAGGAAAGCGAGAGCAAATCACCGCAGGCGGTGGCGCGCCCGATTTGGCGGTTGGGGATCGGTTTCAATGTCGTGTTACAGGTCCTGTTGGCTGCCGTGCTGCTTGGAACTGTCAACTACCTGGCATTCCGGCACTACGAGCGGTGGGATTTGACGCGGGGCAATCATTTTACCCTGTCCTCCACGACGACTAACTTTCTAGTGAATTCCGATACCCCGATCGAGATCGTGGTCGCTTTTGTGCGAGATTCAGCCCTGGCCGGGGATGTTATCAACCTCGTCGAAGAGTACAAGAGGCAGGCCCCGCAGAGGATCGATGTGTCCTATGTGGACCCGGCGAGAGACCGCGACCGTTTGGAGGAGGTGAAACTGAAATACGGGCTCGATCTGCGCGAAAATGTGGTGATTATCGCCGCCGGAGAAAGTGCCCGAATGGTGGCGGAATCAAGTATGCTGGTCGCTCCCGTGCATCAGGGAACAGTGGCCGACGGCACGGTATTTCTCGGCGAGGACGCACTCACTTCGGCGATGATTTCCGTCACCGAGGGATCGCGTCGAAAGTTGTATATTCTCGCGGGCAAAGGGCAGTTGCGCCAGGGCTCGAGGGGGTCGGCATACGATCTGCTCGCGTCATTCGCCAATCGCCAGAATGCGGTACTCGAGCCCCTCAGGTTGGAGGACCTGGACGCAGTTCCCGAGGATGCCGACGGCTTGATCCTGGTCAACGCGATGTATGATTTGACCGGTCGTGAAATCGATATCATGCGGGAGTACTGGGAGCGCCGGCGTGGCGGTGTGCTGTTGCTTCTCAATCCTGAAGCGAACACTCCGAGACTTGACGGCTTCCTTTCCGAAAACGGTATCACTCCGCGACAGGATCGTGTGCTGTATGCGGAAAGTACGGGCGCGGGTTCAAAGAAGCAGTTTCAAGTGCAAAGCACGTTCGTGCCCGGGTCGCGTATCACCGAGGCTTTGTGGGGATTGAATACGACCTTCGGTGGTCAAACCTGTTCGCTGGAGGTCAGGGAGGAGGATGAAGATCTCAGGAATCGCACGATCGAGGTCAAACCGCTGCTCGAGGCGGCGGCGCGTTTCTGGGGGGAGACAAGCTATCTGGAGAAACTTCCGACACTCGGCCCGGGAGACAATGCCCCGCCGATTTTCGTCGCCGCTTCGGCCGAATTGGGAGCCCTCGCCGACGAGAGGCTGAGAATTGACAGTTCGCGGATGGTGGTGGTGGGAAATGCAACCGTGGCTGATCCCGACATGCGAGTTGCATCGAATTCCGATTTCATCGGCGCCGCTCTCAACTGGTTGCTTGATCGTGAGGAACTCATCGGTATCGCGCCGAAGATCAAGCAACGGCATCACGTCGACCTCAGCCCCGAACAGCACCAGCGAATCTTCTGGATCTGTGCCATCACATTTCCTGCGGCGGTGGCCGCTTTCGGTTTTTTTGTGTGGGCCGTAAGACGGGTCTAGCAGGTTCATCGAAAGGCATAAGTCGATGCGAATTGCGACCACTATTCTGCTCCTGCTCCTGGTTGCCGGGATTGGTGGCTTCATTGTTCTGAAGGAACGGGCCATGGTGTCGACGGGTGAATTCGAGCGTCGCTCGGGCCTGTTGCTTGATGTGCAACCGCCCGAGGTAGCATCTGTCGAGCTCAGCACGGCAAAGCATACGATTGTTGTCGCCCGGAGCGAATACGGCGGCAGAGCAGTTCATGGCGGCGAGGGAGGCTGGGTCGCTCGGGGCGATCTGGAGGATCGGGTCGATCCCGGCTGGATCGAGGCGTTGCTCGACGCGGTGGCATCCTTGGAGGTGGTTGCGGAACTGGATGCGTCGACCACAGCCGCGGAAAAGAAGGAATTGGGTCCCTCGGGTACAGGGTTTGGCGGTGGCGCTGTGGGAAGCATCGTGGTGAACCGGATTGATGGCCGGGTGGATGCTCTGGAGATCGGTGCCTCGGGAGCCCTTGGTGGAACGGTGCACTTGCGACGGGAGGGAACAGCCGGGCCGATCTTTCTGGTCCGGTCGTCACTGCGTGATTTCACGCACGGTGATATTCAGGCCATCCGCGATCGGCGCCTGTGGCTCGGTAAGCCTTCGGAAGTTTTGGGGTTCAGCTACTGGTGTGGGCAGGGGGAGGTCGCGTTTCATCGCGGCAGCCCGGACGAATACTGGAGGCTTGAGCGGCCGCTGCAGACGGAAGCATCGGACGCGACCGTGCAGAGTCTGCTGGAGATCCTGGCGGAGGTTCGGGCCGAGGAATTTCCCCAAGATCACGGTGAGTTTCCGGAGGATGAGGTTGCTGGCGAGAACATGATCGTTTTGAAACTGCCTGCCGAAGTTGGGGCAGCAGGTGTCACCGAGGAGGAGGGGGCCGGCGATCGACTTGTTGATGACCTGACGATTCGTTTTTGGCGCGAGGATCTGCCCGGATCGGGTGCGAAGGATGGGTTGGTCGCGGCTGATCAGCTGGATGCCCCGACGTGGCGGGTTTATGCTCGCTGCAGTGAGCGAGGCGTGGTCATGGCGATCGACCCGAAGATCTGGAATGCCTTGAACTTTGTCACGGATGATTTCCGTAGCCCCACATTGGCGAGGATTGATCCGGGAGCAGTGGCAGCGGTCAGGATCGCAACAGGCGAAGAGACTCGTGTGCAATTGAAAAAATCGGGAGAGCGATGGATGGTTGATCGGGGTGGCCGTTGGCACCGGGCCAATGGTGCGCGTGTGGAACGACTGATTGAGACAATAAACCGTGCACAAATTCTTGATTTTGCGGCAAATTCGTCCTCCGCGCTGGGGGAATTCGGTCTCGATGAACCGTTCCTGTCGCTTACCTTGGCGAGTGATATGGATGCGCGGGGTGAGACGCTCGACTTCGGCGCCGGAGAGGAAGCGATTTATGCCTGTTGGCGCGGTGATCCATTTATTTTTCAGGTGAGTGCTTCGGTTGTCGGCGAGATTCCGGTGGACACGGTTAAGTGGAAACATTTGACGGTGCTTCAATTTGCCATTTTCTCGCTTCGTGGCATGCGTATCAGTCCGGGCGGCGCGCCGCCACTCGAATTGCACTATGATTACCGCGATGCCCGTTGGCAGGGATCGAGGGCCGGGGTGGATGTCAGCGAGTTGATCGATCCTGCCCGTGCGGAAATGATCGCGGCGCAAATCGGCTCGCTGATTGCCATTGATTGGTTGGCGGACAGCGCGGTGGGATTCGCTGCCCTGCGAAGTCCGGAGCTGGTGGTAGACGTGTCCCTGATACCACCCTCGGAAGCGCCGGTAAGGGCTGAGCGAGAAATTCTCGAGTTGCAGATTTCGTTTGCTCCAGCTGGTGCTTTGGGCGTGGATTCTCCTCTGTATTATGGTGCCGTCAAGGGGATGCCGGAAGTTTTCCTGGTGCGAAGAGAAACAGTAAAGATGCTCGCCACTCCGCCCCTCAAAGGAATCGACGAGGGTTGATGCGCTGGAGTGTATTGCGATCGTCTGCGTGTGGGTTTGATCAGGATTTACCAGTAAATGAGAACATTCGTCACCCTTAAATGTGTTGTCTATCTGGGCTTGAGTTGGGCCTGCCTGTCGTCTTCGCGTGTTGGTGCGGAGGTGGAAGCGCTCCCGGCTCAGTCAGGCAACCCGGTAGCGCAGGATTCCGATCGCTTTGCAGGAATCGTGAAGATTGAGAATGCCGCCATTGATCCGGATTATCGGACTCCGTGGCAGGGAGGAGTGCCAGGTGGCGGAAGCGGAACCGGCTGGCTCGTGGGAGAGAATCTGTTTGTGACCAACGCCCATGTGGTCAGCAATGCCAGTCGGTTGACAATTCGTAAAGTCGGCAATCCGGAACCGCTCGCGGCCAAGTTGTTGCACATTGCGCACGATTGTGACCTGGCTCTCCTTGGCCTGATTGACCCGCGGCCTTTCGAGGGGGTTGCACCTTTAAAACTTGGTGGAATTCCGCGTCTGAATACCGAGGTGATCGCGGTTGGTTTTCCGATCGGTGGTGACCGCCTGTCGGTGACCCGCGGTGTTGTCTCACGCATCGACTTTCAGGGCTACAGTCACAGCGGCGTCGATCAGCATCTAGCCATCCAGATCGATGCCGCCATTAATCCAGGCAACAGTGGTGGTCCGGTGCTCCAGGATGGCGAGGTTGTCGGCGTGGCTTTTCAGGGTTTGGCCGGTGGAGGAGCCCAGAATGTGGGCTACATGATTCCTGTGCCGGTTGTTGAGCGGTTTCTTACCGATGTCGCTGATGGCCACTATGATCATTACGTTGATCTGGCGGTCTACACCATGCCGATCCAGAACCCGGCACAGGTGAAGGCGCTGGGCCTGCCGGCGGGGGATCGAGGAGTGATGGTGACCGGTGTGGACGGATCCGGCTCTTCCGGTGGCGTACTTGAGGAGGAGGATGTTCTGCTCGAGATCGAGGGCAGTCCGGTGTTGAGCAACGGGCTGATTCAGGTGGGCGGTGATCTGGTGGATCTCAACGAGATCGTCGAGCGCCGTTTTGCTGGAGACACCGTCAACGTCAAGGTCTGGCGGAAGCGCTCAGAGAGGCGATTGGCGATCACCCTGGAGCGCTTCCGGCCGTATCTCATGATGGCGAACCAATATGGCAAGCGACCGAGGTATGTGGTGTATGCCGGGCTCGTTTTCCAGCCGCTGGATCGTGCGTTGATCGATGCTCACGGGATCGAGAGTCAGGTTGTGAATTACTATTTCAGAAATTTCCTCTCTGATGAGATCTACCGGGAGCGACCGGAACCGGTGGTGCTGACCAGCGTGCTCCCGGATGCCATCAACACGCACTTGCGGCGCTTCGTCCACAATATCGTGGATGAGGTCAATGGTCGGCCCATTACCTGTCTTGGTGATCTGCACGAGGCGCTCTCGGGTTCGGGGAAAGATGGCGGGGCTTTTGTTGAGATCAGGCTGATCGAGGAGGGGCGGCCGCTGGTATTCGAGCGGGCTCGGGTCGAAGTCGCCCAGGCGCGCATCCTGGGTGCTTATGGGGTGCCCGCGGATCACTACCTGGGCAAGGAAGGGGAGTAATTCGGGTGGCGGCCACGAGCGGAAAAAATCTGCCTTCCCGGCTGGAACCGGGGCAACGGCAACTACAGTGGATCCTGCGGGCGGCACCTAGTGATCGCTTGCGCGCGCTGGTTGCGCATCCCGCGGCAGCGGGTCTACCGGATGCGCTGCTGCAGATACTTGCTGCCCGTCTGGAGGGTGATGCCGATGTTCAGCGTTTTCTCGAGCCGCTGCTGAAAAATCTCTCTGATCCCTTCGACCTGCCGGATGTCTCAGCTGCCGTGGCGCGGATCCATGCGGCCATTGCGGCAGGCGAAAGGATCGCGTTGTTCGGTGACTATGACGTGGACGGTGTTACCTCGGTGGCCTTGATGGCGGAGGTGCTGGCCGCCTACGGGGCGAAAGCGGCGTGCATTCTGCCAAGGAGACAAGGGGAAGGCTACGGGCTGACGACTGCGGCGGTTGCGCGTTGTCTGCAGGAGAACCCGGGAACCACACTCATCATTGCTTTGGACTGTGGCAGCAACTCGCGGGAGCAGGCGGCGCAGCTGGCTGCCAGTGGGGTCGACCTGGTAGTGCTTGATCATCATGAAACTTCAGTGGAGCAGATGGCCGATTGCGTGGCGGTGGTGAATCCAAAACGGCCGGATGGCGGTAGTCATGCTTACCTGTGCAGTGTCGGCATCGTGTTCAAGGTCGCCCATGCCCTGCTGCGCCACCATCCTGTGGACAGCGCGGAGTTTGACTTGCGGAATGGCCTCGATCTTGTCGCGCTGGGAACCGTGGCGGATGTCGTCCCGCTTGTTGGCGAGAATCGGATTCTCGTCAAGCGGGGGCTCGATCGCATCGAGCGAGGTGCGCGTCCGGGTATCGTCGCGCTTTGCCGGGTGGCGGGAGTGCGGGCTGACGCCGTGCGCAAGGCGAGTAGTATCGGCTTCATGCTGGGGCCGCGCATCAACGCGGCCGGCCGATTGGGGGATGCGATGGCTGCCCTTGAGCTTGTGCGCGCGGAGGATGCCTCGCGAGCCGCGGACCTGGCGGGAGAGCTTGACTTTCTCAACCGTGAGCGCCGGCGAGTCGAGCAGGAGATTCTCGTGCAGGCGGAGGAAATGGCGCGGGAGCAGCTGGCGCGCGCGGAGGATCCTGCCCTGGTGCTCTCCGGCGATGGTTGGCATGCGGGCGTGGCAGGGATTGTCGCCGCGCGGATCACGCGGATGTTTCACCGCCCGACGCTGGTGGTCGGTTTCGATGAGAGGGGCCAGGGAAAAGGCAGTGGGCGCAGTGTGCCCGGGTTCGATCTGTTTGTCGCGCTGGACGGTTGCCGGGATCACCTCGAGGCCTGTGGCGGGCATGATCAGGCGGTGGGGCTGACGATTCGACGCGAGAAGCTCGGCGATTTTCGTGCCGCCTTCGTGACTGCCGTGGAGCAGTTGATTACCGCTGAGCAGCTGCGGCCGAAACTTTTCCTCGACGCTGAAATCAGGTTGCAGGAAATCACGGGTTCATTTCTTGCTGGGCTTGCGAGGTTTGAACCCTTCGGGAATTCGAACCCCGAGCCGTTATTTATCGCCCGAGGTGTCCAGCCGGCAGGCCAACCACGTTGGTTGAAGGACAAGCATCTGAAATTCAGGGCGGTTCAGGGGCCGGTGGGACATGACGCTGTGTATTTCAATTGTCCGGTTGATCCACCATCGCCACCCTGGGATATCGCGTTTGTCATCGGTGAGAACCACTACAAAGGTCGCTGCGTGACACAGCTTGTGATCCGGGGGATCCGGCAGGCACAGCGCGACTTGACCACGTGACCGACCGAGCCGACAGGGGTACTGCCCATTTTTTCGCGAGGTAGCTTTGGTCGGTGTGTCCCGGCCGCAGATCCGTTGCTTTTCCCAAATGTATAAAAACCGGTTTACAAGATCGGGTAAGGCATTTTAATTGCGCGCCCGCGAGCCAGACCAACCGCCGTAGGTCTCCGGGATCCTGAGGAACCAACCTCGGGAGTAGCTCGCCCCGGAGGAAACCCGGCAACCAAGAAAGATAAAAACCATGGCTTTCCGCCTTGCACCATTTGAAATGCCCAGTCGCCTCGTCAAGAACGAGGACACCGTCACCGATACTTACGCGCAGTTTGTCGCGGAACCTTTTGATCGTGGCTACGGTCATACGATCGGCAATTCGCTGCGCCGCGTGCTTCTCTCGGGCCTTGAAGGTGCGGCGATCACCTCGGTCAAGATTGCCGGAGCCCCGCATGAGTTCACCTCGCTGCCGGGCGTGGTTGAGGACGTGACCGACATCGTCCTCAATTTGAAGAAAGTGCGTTTTCTGCACGATGAGGACAAGCAACCTCAGGTGCTGACACTTTCGGTTCACAAGGAAGGCAAGGTTACTGCCGGGGATATTACCGAGAACGCGCATTTCAAGGTCATCAACAAGGATCAGCTGATCTGCACGCTGGATCGCAAAGCGAAGTTCGATTGCGAGATGGAAGTGCGTGTGGGGCGTGGCTTTGCGACCGGAGAGGATAACAAATCTCTCGGAGCTCCGATCGGCATCATCCCGATCGATTCGATCTTTTCGCCAGTGGTGCGGGTTAAGTATGCGGTCCAGAATACCCGTGTGGGAAATCGTACTGACTACGACAAACTGATTCTTGATGTGTGGACCGATGGACGTGTTGAGCCTCATGATGCGCTTGTCCAGGCCTCGGCGATACTGCGGCATCACCTTGATGTATTCGTCGATTACAACGATAATCTGGTTGAGTTCGAGGCAGCGCCGGAGGCGCAGAGCGAGGAGAATGCCGAGCTGAAGAAGCTCCTCAACATGAGCGTCAATGAAATCGAGTTGTCTGTTCGCGCTGCCAACTGTCTGAACAATGCGAATATCAGTTCAGTCGGAGAACTTGCCCTGAAAACGGAGGCGGAAATGCTCAAGTATCGCAATTTCGGCAAGAAATCTCTTAATGAGATCAAGGACAAGCTGGCTGACCTTGGCTTGTCATTGGGCATGAATCTGGATCCTTCCCTGCTTGATATCACAGGTGGAAATACCAGTATGCTTGTGGCTGAGAGCGAAATCGAAGGACCCGGGCTTGCGCAACTGATTCAGCAGAATATAGACGAGGACTGAAGCAGTTTTCGGGGCTTAAAGCGCCACTTTACTCCTGAAAAAGCCGGATGGATCCGGTCATTTTCGACTGACAAAAACCAATTCGACAGATGAGACACCGCCGCAAGACAGCCAAGGTTCAGCGTAAGACTGCGCATCGAAATGCGCTATTTTCTAATCAGTTGGGTAGCCTCGTCGAGCATCGGCGTATTCGCACGACCCTCGCCAAGGCCAAGGCGATCAAGCCGCTGGCTGATCGGCTCGTAACGCTTGGCAAGCGGGGAGATCTGCATGCGAGAAGGCAATTGATTGCGCTGCTGAAGAAACCTGGCCTGGCGGCGAAAGTGATCGACGAAATCAGTGCCGCACACGCGGAGCGCAAAGGCGGATATACACGGATCACGAAGCTGGGCCCCCGGATGAGTGATGCAGCGCCCATGGCTTTTATCGAGTGGGTTGATATGCCCCGGCAGTCCGATGAAGATGCTGTCTCTGCAGCAGTCGAGAGTGCAGCCCAGTAAATAGTGTTCTGGAGACGCCGTGATTGCTGTCGTGCCTCGCATTGAAAGTATGAGCTGCTGATTCCGGGAAAATTCATTTCGGTGTTATGTCCCCGTGGGCAAGAGAGGTGAAGTGAGCTCTCACGGGAGAAATTGGAGGCAGAGCATGGCGTGAACCTTCACAAGTTTCATGCGATGAGTGGGTGGTCGACGACTGCTCATTGGCAAGGAGGTTGATGGAAACGATGGTTGGTCCGATGCGATTTTCGCACTATCGCGCCGCAGGCAGATTGGTTGCGGCGATTCTCTTTTGTTCCCTCCAGGTTTCGCTCATCAGGGGTGCCGATCAGCAAAACAGTGAATCAGCCGACCTGGCGCACGTGGCTCGCAGGGCGGTCTCGACTGACGGTGTGGGATTCAGTGTGCGCGGCGCGGTTGATGGTTGGTGGTTTCTTCGTGGTGAACTGGAACACCTTGCCGAGGGTGTTTTTTGGGAAGGCGACCTGGGCCGAACCACGGTCACCGGAGTGGATCCGGTGCCGTTTATCGCTCGTTATGCAGAGGAGATGAAAGCGCTCGGCGTCCGACTCATACTTTGCCCGATACCCCCGAAGGCGGCGATCTATCCGGAGAAACTCTCAGCAGAATTGGCCGCGGAAACCGGCGGCCCGCTTTACGAATCTGTCGAGGTTCAGGCACCTTTCCTGAAAAAATTGTCTGATCTTGGTGTCGAGGTGCTTGATCTCGAGCCCGTGCTGCGCGATCAGCGAGCGACGTCGGATACCGCACTATATTGCGCGCAGGATTCTCACTGGTCGCCGTTCACGTGTCGGTTGGCTGCGGGTCTTCTCGCCGATCGGATTCGCGACGAAGCGTGTGCGGTGGCTGCTCGCGAGGCATTCGGAGAGACAATTTTCACGTCAGACGACGACATTCTTCGCATTCATGGGGACCTGGTCACCGATTCGGATCAGGCGCCGCAAGTGATGGAAGAGCTGGCCGTCAGATACGTTGGAAGTGGTTCCGAAGCGGTTCCGGTTCCGCTTGAGATCGACCCGTCGAGCCCGGTGCTTGTGGTAGGGGACAGTCACACGTTGGTGTTCAGTGAGGGGGCCGAATTTGGGATGCACGCACGTGGAGCCGGCGTGGTTGATCATTTGGCTGCCGAGCTTGGATTCCCC
>JBDQJG010000027.1:0-22769 GCA_040263955.1 Verrucomicrobiales bacterium | reverse complement strand
TCCCTCCACCTCGCCATCGGGCATGCCAAGGAAACGAGCCGCTTCGGAAACAGCCACCAGGGCGGTCGGAGCAATCACCTCCGCTTCACGCTCCAATGCCACGAGGTCATCAAAGAAGATCTCCCGCAGGTATGCATCCCCCGCGATCTCGGGATAATCGAACAACGATGGCCACTGCTCGTCAGAATCCACGGGCACCCCTTGCTCGGTCGACATCCCTCGCCAAAGCTTCCATGACCGTGTGTGCCTGAGCGTGTCCTCCACCACCCCCGGCTCAAACCCGTGGACCTCAACAAGGAACCCGGCCAGAGCCTGCACCATCCCCAGGGCCCGCTCGATCGGCGCGACCTCGTGCGCGCGCTGCGCCACCCTCAGGGCCACCCCTAAACGCTCCTCGACCGCAATCGCCCAGTTGCGCGTTCTTTCCGGGTGTCGTCCGTGCGCGTGCTCAGCAAAAAAGGTTTCAAGGCGTCGCGCGATCTCATGGCGCTCCGTGGAACTCAGGTAACCGATTGCCGTGAATTGCTCCGGTTGCGGCGACAGGTGCGCAGCGAGGCATCGATACAGGTAAACCCTGTCATAGCTGCCATGCAGGGAGAGACTGCCGATTTCCTGCAAGGCTGCCTGAAGCGTGTCAATGGACGGCGCAAAAACATGCACCAACTCGGCGAGCTCGACGGCGTAAACCCAGGAAGAATCACGATAGCGGTAACCGGGGTCGAAAACCGTCGCTACCTCGTTGCCAAGCAGCCTGACCGCTTCCTGCGTCAGTTTCAAGCTGTAGCGCTCGAGGTAGAACTTGCCGATTTTCCTGCCTCCACGGCGCAAGACCTCCGACCCGAGAAACACGGTGCCGGCAGCCAGCGGATTGGCTCCGGCCACCACGCGTCCGATCTGCCAGGTATAATTGGCAATCGGCAGGTATGGCTGCAAAGTCTGGTAATATCCGAAAAAGCGACTCGCCGTGCGCACGTGCTCGGCAATCCGCGCCAGACTGTAATCCTTCAGATTAAGCGGCAATTGCTCGAGCTGGAAGAGCAACTGCATGCTGAGACGGTTGATCGCCTGCAGCAGCTTCTCGACATTCGTTTCGAGCAGAGGATCGGTTGCTCCCGGTTGGTACACTCTGGCAATTTCTTCGATGAAATCGGCCGTTTCCTGCATCAACAGAGGCACACTGAACTTTCCGTCTACGAGGTAGTCATCCCCTCGAAACCGCTCGAAAATCGCTTCCGATCGCTCCCGAACAATCCTCGCCACTGCTTCGTCTTTTGCCTTCACCGCTTCCGCCGGCTCCGACTGCCGCGCAACAGGCGCCGCATCCCGATCAGGAAATTCCATGAACTCGGCATAGCTGAGCAACCTGCGCTCGAAGCTCTGGCGCCTGGCCTCCAGCCCGGCTATTTCCGAGTCGATTTCGTGGCGCATCCGTTCGAGATCCCTGCGTTCCAGCAGCAGTGCGGATTCGCCGCATGACCGAAATCTCCAAGAACAAAGCAGGCCCGCCAGCCCGGCAATGCCAATGACCACCAAGGAGCAGGTCAAGATTCCAAGGTCTTCGCGCATCGGCGCCGTCAGCAACAACGCGCCCGCCAACACGCATACGACGACCCCTGCAAATACAGCCACGGGAAACGCCCACGTCCCCGACCGGGAGGCGCGCTGCTGGCCCACTTCCGATCTGGGTCCACCATCGTCTCCCCCAGGTTTCTTTCGATTTCCAGTCATACACCATGCGGGCGCCCGCAATCCCTATCATCACTGCTTCCGGTTGCGGCGTCCAGTCGCCGCTGCACACCAGGGCAGATCACTGGCACGAAACGTTCTATCCACCACGGTAAAACCGGTCGCGCTCGCACCGAAAAAAAATCAACAAAGCAGGTTGTTCTTATCAACTCCGAAGGCATCATACCCGAATCAACCATCCGCCACCACGTGCGGCATCACCGACAAGCGAACACCACCCCGAACACAGCGACTGCAACTGCCCGCTCCGCCCGGATTCCTCTCCGCCTTCCTGCCCATCGAAGCGCCTCCTTGCGCATCCCTCCCTGCCTGGTTTCCACCGCAACTGGCAGGCAATACCCGTGACCGAAGCCGCAGACCTCGAAGTAACCCTCTCCAACTGATATGGCCTCCATCACATTCCAGCAGAGTAACGGTACTGAGGTCCGCATCAAACTCGTCGCCGCCACGATTTCTTTCGGCAAAGGAGACGACAACGATATCGTTCTGGAGGATGCCGCGATATCCAAGCGCCATGGCGAAATTTCCTTCAAGGACGGGTCCTTCTTCATCACCGACCTCGGCTCGACCAATGGCATCATCATCGACGGCGAGGAAATTTCGACCCACCGCCTGCGACCCGGCGATCGCATCGAGATCGGAACTCTCACGGGCGTTTTTTCGGATGAATCAACAGCGCCTGAAGAAGATACCCCCGCGGCAACCCAGCAGAGCATACCCTCGAACCGAACCGCTCCCAAGGTCGGGCCAGCACGATCGAAAAAGGATCCACGCACCGACACGCGCGACGCGCAGGACACCCCCTATCCAAAAGTTCCACGCCTGCCATCCGCCGGAAAACCCGCACGCCAACCGGGCCTGCAACCATCCCGTTCCGGAAAATCCGTTGCTGCCGGATCCGCAGCGACAATCAATCCGCACCAGCAGCAGGAGGGCATGGGCTTCTACCTTTTCCTCATGCAATTCCTCGTCGTTGTCGTGGCGATGGCAGGCCTCACGGTACGCCACATGATCGAGACGGGCGGATTTTTTCCCGCAGACGCCTTCAATGCGATCCGCTACATTGAGAAGGATGGGCCTGTCTACGATTCGGAGGGCAACCTGGTAGAGGATGCTGCCGAGGCACGTGCCGAGTAGTCCAGATATTCATGACCGCATGACCGCGAACACGCCTCAAAAAGCTCCAGCGCGCCGCCTTCCATTCAACAGTTGACTCCTCCTCTCCCGCGCCTACCCTCGAATTCTTACCATGACTATGCGCACTCGACATTCTCTGGCCCTTTGCACCACACTCGCCGCTTTCTCCACCGGTTGGAATTCTCTGATCGCTCAGGACACGACACCGGCACAGGAGATCGCAGTGGTCGCCGCGACGACCGACAACCAGCTCCTGATGGAAAAAGTTTCTTATTTCCTCGGTGCAGATGCGATCAAGCGATTCAAGGCCAACAACATCGCAATCCAGCCGCAATCCTATCTTCAGGGGGTGCAGGATGCGTTCACCGATGAACAACCCAAATACACACCGGAGGAACTGCAGCAGGCCCTCATGACCTTCCAGACTCAACTTCGTGAGCAAGCCGCCCAGCAAGCCCAAGTACAAGCAAGCAACAACGTGAAAGCAGGAACAACCTTTTTAGAGGAAAACGCAAAGCGGGAGACCGTCACGACCACAGCCTCCGGGCTGCAATACGAGATTCTCACCGAGGGCAGCGGTCCCAAGCCGTCCGCGGAGAAGTCGGTCACCGTGCACTACACGGGCACATTGATCGACGGCACCGTGTTCGACAGCTCGGTCCAGCGTGGCCAACCAGCCACCTTCGGAGTCGGCCAAGTCATTCCCGGCTGGACCGAGGCACTGCAACTCATGCCCGAGGGCTCCAAGTGGAAACTGTTCATCCCCTCCAATCTGGCCTATGGCGAGCGCGGCGCGGGAGCGGACATTGGTCCCAACGAGACCCTGATCTTCGAGGTTGAACTGCTCAAGGTCAACTGACACCCGCACGGCGGCGGGCTGATCAACGGCGCTCCCTCGCGTCTTTACTCAAAAGGCGCAGTCGATTCGGTTCAATCCGCCCTCTTCACGCAGCGCCTTCCCGGGAACATTTTCCCAACGGCACCGCGTGCAGCTTAGCCGTCTCTCGCGTCGCTGCGCGTGCAATTCTGCGCAGAAATTGCCGTTCATCACCCGCGCGCATCTCCTGACGACGCGGACGCGCAACCAGGCGCAGATCCGGCACCGGCCTGCTGGATTCCTTGCCGTCCTCGGATCCGACAACGCTTGTGCCGTCCCAGGTTAACACTCCCCAGCCCTCCGGCACCTCGTGCTCTGCGAAAATACCCGTCGTGGCAACGAGATAACACAGATTGGCACAGCCGTAGCGCACCAGCCGACTGAACTTACTGCGCTCAGAAAGCCCTCTCTGAAGACAGGCGATTTCTCTACAGACGCGCCGATAGCCCGTATGCTCGAGGGCCTCGACGCCACGTACGGTATCGTACTCCTGAAACAGACTTTCTCCCGCACGCAGGTTCGGATGATGAACAGCCAGCAGTTCTTCGAGCCGGCGCTTCCTTTTTACCAGTGCCTCCAGTTCCAACGCGGCTCTGCTTTCTGCAAACGCATGCCCGAGAAAATCCGCACGGGACTGCTTGCATTCAAAAATCGCACAGACTCCCTCGCCAGTCTCCACGCTGCCGGAACGGCTGCCGCGTGCCTGCCGCGTGCCCGATGCATGCGCCACCACGTCACAACGAAAATTCGATCTTAGGGCACGCACTTCCATGGCCGCGCAGCTGAAGCCATTCCGATAGGCCCAGCGCAATGCTGCCCGCTTCAAATCAAGGTGTGCCTCGCTCTCGCCCGCCGCCATCTTCGAGGTGAAGTTACGCCGTGAACTTCTCCAACGCCACTGATCGCGCGCAGTCCGGAGCCGCGATAGCACGCACCATCAAAAGCGAGCAAAAAACAACGCAATGAGGTGCTGACCTTCAGGAATTACCGCCCCCGGGCAGCCTGTCCTGTCTCTCTTGGAACGTGCTTTTCACGTAGAGTTCACGCAACTGCCTGAAATCGACTTCCGCCGGCGAGGCGGACATCAGGTCTGCACCCTTGTTGTTCTTCGGAAAGGCGATCACCTCGCGGATGCTTTCCTCCCTCGCCACCATCATGGCGATACGATCAAAGCCAAGTGCGATCCCGCCGTGCGGCGGAGCACCGAACCCGAACGATTCGAGTATATGACCGAACATCTCCCGCTGCTGCTGCTCATCGATTCCCAGCGCCTTGAACATGTGTTGCTGCAGCCCGCTCTCATGAATCCGAATCGAGCCCCCACCCAACTCGACACCATTGAGCACAACATCATATGCCTGTGAGCGGATCGCAGCAAAGCCGTCCTCATCTCCTCCCAGGGCCTCCACATCATCCGCGTGCGGGCGGGTAAACGGATGGTGCACCGCATTCCATTTACCCTCCTCCTCATTGAATCCAAGCAGCGGGAAATCCGTCACCCAGAGAAAGTCGAGTTCCTGTTCCTTGCCGGCGAGTAATTTCAACATCTGGCTAACTTCCAGGCGGAGGCGCCCGAGCACTTCGCAGACAGTTTCCCACCGATCACAACCGAAAAGCACCAGGTCTCCTTCCTCGATCGCCAGGCGCTCACGCAGGGCCTCTTTCTCGCTGTCGCTGAAAAATTTCACAATCGGCGACTTCCACTCTCCCTGCTCGATCTTGATGTATGCCAGCCCACCGGCGCCAGCCTCCCTTGCAACTTCCTCGAGACGCTTGATCTGCCCGGTGGTCACGGCGGCGAATCCCTTGACGTTGATAGCGCGGACCGTGCCCCCTTTATCGATCGCACCCTTGAAAACACCGAAGCCGGAAGACGCGAAGGTGTCACCGAAGTCGACGATCTCCATGCCGATGCGTCGCTCCGGCTTGTCCGAGCCGTAACGATCCATCGCTTCTCTGTAGGTGATACGCGGAAACGGCGTCGGAACATCGACGCCGCGCCCGGCCTTGAACATGCTCGCCACCAGGCCCTCGGTAAGGGCCACGATGTCATCCTGCGTCACGAACGAGGCCTCGATGTCGATCTGGGTGAACTCCGGCTGCCGATCAGCTCGCAGATCCTCATCCCGGAAGCACCGCGCGAACTGGAAATACCTCTCCACACCCCCGACCATCAGCAATTGCTTGTACTGCTGGGGGGCCTGCGGCAGGGCGTAGAACCTGCCGGGATTCAAACGGCTGGGAACCAGGAAGTCTCGCGCACCCTCGGGAGTCGACTTGGAAAGGATCGGTGTTTCGACTTCGACAAATCCCTCACCATCGAGAAAATCACGCGCCGCCTTCATAATGCGATGGCGTGTGCGCAGGTTCGAGGCCATGCGCGGGCGACGCAGATCGAGATAGCGATGCGTCATGCGCAAATCTTCGTTCGAGAGTTCCTTGTCCAATTGGAACGGCAGCACCTGCGACTTGTTGAGAATCTCCAGTTTGGTAGCCACCACCTCGATCTCACCCGTCGCGATGTTCTCGTTCACGGTGGTCTGTCCATCAAACTCCGGACGCGCCGCAACCAGGCCGGTGATGCGAACGCAATCTTCATGCCTGAGCTTGTGCGAGGCCTCGGCGGCCTGCGCACTTTCCTCGGGACGAAAAACTACCTGGGTAACACCCTCACGATCACGCAGGTCGATGAAAATGACGCCGTGGTGATCACGATTCGAATTGACCCAACCACACAGTGTGACGGTTTCACCCTCGTGGGATGTTCTAAGTTCGTTGCAATGATGAGTCCGATACATGGAACAAAAACTTCTGAAATGAAAATTCTCCTGAAGAAGAGCGGCATATAGCACCCGACTTGGCCGGTCGTCAACGACCACTGCCGGTCACGCAGGATTTGCGGTAGCTCAGCCCTGCGAACGGCACCCGGCACGCCAGCCTAGCACAGCCGGCTCACCACGGCGTCAAGGACATCACCATCCGCGACTTCGAAGTCTTCCCTTGTTGCCATATTCCGCACCCTCACCCGAGGAAAGTCACGACCCACGATCACCGCCACCCGGGCACCACGCGCCTCAGCAAGAGCGCACTGCTTGCCGAACTTGGCTTCCGAAAGTGCCACATCGGTTCGCACACCGGCTTCCCGCAACTGTTGCACCAGCGCCAGGGCTTGCGGTCGCTGTGGTTCATCCCCGACCACCACGAAAACATCCGCCTGCGGCGGCACCGACGCTCCAAGTTGCGCTGCCGCTTCAGCCACCTGCGCGATGAGCAGACCCACGACCATATCCCCCATAGCAAACCCCGCCGCAGGCACATCGGACTTGCCATCGACAAGTTTAACCAGGCCATCATAGCGACCACCTCCTGCGACAGCCCGCAGGTCGCCCTTGAGATCGAACACTTCGAACACCAACCCGGTGTAATACGCGAGCCCCCGCACGATCGTGGGATCGGCCTGAAGAAATGCCCCCATCCCGCGCGCCTCCAACGATGCGCGCACCGGGACCAGTGCCTCTTCCAATACTCGGGGATCCGCCATGAATTCAGTCACCTCCTCATACGAAACCCCGACCGAATCCAACAGCGGGGCCAGCTTCTCCTGCGGAACTTTTTCCCACTTGTCGATCACACGCAGAAACTCCCCGAAAGCCTGCCCGCTCAGGCCTCTTGCACTGGCGAAACCGTCCCAGATCCTGCGATCGCTGATACGAATGGAAAAATCCCCGGGCCCCAACCCGAAGGACCGCATGCAGTCGATCGCCAGCGCCACCAGCTCCGCATCCGCCTCGGGCGAAGCTTCACCGAGAATATCGACGTTCCATTGGTAAAACTCCCGTCCCCTGCCCTTTTGTGGTTTTTCGTAACGAAAACATTGACCGATCTGAAACCATTTCACCGGCTTGGGAAAATCTCGTATCCGCGCCCCGACCATGCGCGCGAGGGACGGCGTCACCTCGGGCCGCAGCGCGACGTCCTCACCACCTCGCGTCTCAAATTGAAAGAGTTGGCCCACAACCTCGTCTCCCGATTTTCTGCGGTAGAGATCGGTCGGTTCGACCGGGGCGGCCTCGTATTCGACAAAACCATAGCGCATGGCTGCATCCCGCCATGTCTCGAAGACATAGTTGCGCAAGGCACAGTCATCGGGGTAGAAGTCGCGGAAGCCACGCAAGGTCTGAAAAGTAGCCATGGGTACTGAAGGCGCATAAGGTGCATCCCGTACGAGAAAATTCAAAATGAAAGGCTGACTTGCTGCAATCTCTCCAACTCCGCGATTTCCGATGTTTCAAGGAGACCGCCCTCGAACTCAACGGTGAGGATGCGGTTTTCGTTGGCAGCAATGCTCAGGGCAAGACCTCGATTCTCGAGTCGATCTGCGTCCTTTTGCGCTTGCAGAGCCCGCGTGCGAGAACCCTGCGCGAAATGGTTCACTTCGACTCCCGTGAAGGATTTTTTGTCGGCGGAAACTGTTCGGGGCGTGCCTTGAAATTCGGCTATGGCGGCCACCAAAGGCGGCTCTCGGTGGACGGTTCGTTGACACGAAAGGCCGGTGCCTACCTGCGACTTTCCGGCCATGTGGTGTGGATGGGCAACGACGACCTGCAGTTGATTCGGGGACGAGGCGACGGCAGGCGACGCTACCTCGACTTCATCGGTGCGCAGATCTTTCCGGACTACCTGAGCGCACTGCGCTGCTACGAACGCGCCACCCGGGCCCGCAATGCCCTGCTTAAAACGCATCCGGTCTCCTGGCCGCAGGTGGACGCTTACACCCGGCTTCTCGTTACCCACGGAGAGATCCTGCTGCAGCGCCGCGCCGAACTCGGTAGACTTCTCCAGCCATGGATCGTGGATGCGGGCGCGCGGCTGAGCCGGGACACCGAGGCGATCTCGCTGAACTACCAGCCCGCGGCCCTACCCGGAGCACTCGCGGATGCGCTCGATGCCTCGCGGGAGACGGACACCCGCCGCGGCCAGACAACGGTCGGCCCGCATCGCGACGAACTGGAACTGGCAATCAACGGCCGGCCGGCCGGCACCTTCGGATCCGAGGGCCAGCAGCGCAGCTTCGCCCTCGCCCTCAAGCTGGCCCAGGCGAAACTGCTCGCCGAAAGAGACCCGAACGAGAAACCGATTCTGCTCATTGACGATATCTTCGGCGAGCTCGATCTGGCGCGTCGCAACGCCCTGCTCGCTCATCTTCCCAAGGAATCACAGAAACTGATCACCACCACCCACCTCGACTGGGCGGAGCAACAGCGCATCGCCGGGTCCATCCACGTGGTCGAGGCGGGAACCATCCGGCGGCAGGCGGCGTCCTGACAGCCCGCGAAACCCACCGGAGGGAACCTGGTAAAGCCGACACCTTTCCTGTAGCCTGCAGCGAGTTACGGCCCACACCACCTGCCCGCGCACCGTCACAGGCGGAGGCGCTGCGCCACGATTCTATTCCTGCGGTTGGTCGGCGGCTTCACCCGGTTCCACGTCAACGGCACCGTGCTCGGCGCCATCGGAGGCAGCAGCAGCGGCAGCATCGGAAACTTCACCATCTCCATCTCCCTCGAACTGAACAACCTTGGCCAGATCCTGGATCGTCTCACCCTCCCGCAACTCCATGATTTTCACCCCCTGGGCCGAGCGACTCAGCAGGCTGATCGAAGCTGCCGGGACACGCACGCTCTGGCCGGTACTGGTCATAAACATGACCTCGTCCTCATCAGTGATCACCGTTGCTCCCGCCACCTTGCCGGTACGATCCGTAATCTTCATGGCGATGACCCCCTTGCCACCTCTTCCCTTGGTGGGAAAATCAGTAAATGGACTCCGCTTGCCGATACCGCGCTCTGAAACAATCAGGAACTGGGCATCGTCATCGGCCACCGCGAGTGCCACCACGTAGTCGTCCCCACGAGGCCTGATACCGCGAACCCCGCGCGAGGGGCGCCCCACCGTGCGGATATTCTCCTCCTTGGTGCGCACGCAGAGACCGTTGCGAGTGAGCAGGCAGATGTCATCGCTGCCGGACGTCAGACGTACATTGACCAGCTCATTGCCCTCATCGATGCGGATAGCGATAATGCCATCCTTACGGTGGTTCTTGTAATCAATGAGCTTGGTCTTTTTCACGGTACCATCCCGGGTTGCGAACAACAGACAGGTATCAGAAAGGAACGTGGTATCATTGCCCTTCTCGTCCTTCGTTCCCTCCAGACGGAGCACCGAGGCAATCGATTCCTCAGGTTTGAGATTGAGCATGTTGCGGATGCTGCGCCCCTTGGCCGTGCGCCCCCCCTCGGGAATGGCGTAGGCACGGTGCACATAGACTCGTCCGGTATTGGTGAAGAACATCAGGTAATCGTGGGCACCGGCGGAGAACAGGTGCTCGACGAAGTCCGCCTCGTCGTTCTCGTCGACCGCCTCTCTCGTTTCCATGCCCTTGAGCCCCTTGCCGCCACGGTTCTGGGTGCGATACTCCGCGGAAAGCGTGCGCTTGATGAAGCCGCGCTTGGAGATGGTGATCACGTTACCCTCGTTGGCGATGAGATCGATGATGTCCATGTCGCCATCCCAGGGCTGGATGTCGGTGCGACGGGGAGTGGCGTATTTCTCCCGGATTTCACCGAGCTCATCCTTGATAATGCCGAGCACTCTCTCCTCCCGTTCGAGAATGTCGAGATAGTCCACGATCTCCTCCAGGATCTTCTCGTATGCACCCTTGATCTTGTCGCGCTCCAGGCCCGTGAGCTGGTAGAGGCGCAACTCGAGAATGTGATTGACCTGGTTGTCCGTGAGGCGATATACCGTGCCATCGACACTGTGCTGGCCACGCAGGTGAATACCATAGGCCTCGGCCTCGGAAACCGCGTATTTCTTCTCCTTGAGCTTGGTGAAGGCTTCGTCGCGGGTCATCGATCCGCGCACGATTTTGATCACCTCGTCGAGGTCGCCGATGGCGGTCAGGTAAGCTTCAAGTTTCTCCGCCTCGAGCTCGGCCTTTTCCAGCAGGTAGCGGGTGCGCCGCAAAATCACCTCCCTGCGATGCTCGATGTAGCAATTGATTGCATCTTTCAGGTTGAGCAGCCGCGGACGACGATCATCAATCGCCAGCATGTTGGATGAAAAGGTCGTCTCGAGTTGAGTGTGCTTGTAGAGATTGTTGAGAACCACCTGGGCGCGTGCATCGCGCTTGAGGTCGATGGCCACCCGGGTGTTCTCATCCGATTCGTCACGAATGGCGCTGATATCCGTAATCACCTTGGTGTTCACCAGCTCCGCGATCCGCTCGACGAGCGTAGCGCGATTCACATTATAGGGAATCTCGGTGATGATGATCTGTTCGCGGTTTCTGTCTTCCACGACTTCCGCGCGCCCCCGCACCCGCACCGGCCCCCTGCCGGTGAAAAGATAGTCACGGATTCCCCTGGTCCCGAGAATGGTGCACCCGGTCGGGAAATCGGGGCCCTTGATGAACTCCATGAGCCCGTCGATGGAAATATCCGGATTGTCGATCTGCGCGATGATGCCATCGATGACTTCCCCGAGGTTGTGCGGCGCGATATTCGTGGCCATGCCGACGGCAATGCCAGTGCCGCCATTGACCAGGAGATTGGGAAAGGCAGCCGGGAGCACCGCCGGCTCCTTGCGCGTCTCATCGTAATTCGGGACGAAGTCCACCGTGGCCTTGTCCATGTCGGTCATCAACGAGACTCCAAGATGCGTCAGCCGCGCTTCGGTGTAACGCATTGCCGCCGGAGGATCTCCCTCTACCGAGCCGAAGTTCCCCTGCCCCTCGACGAGAGTATCCCGCATCGACCAGTCCTGCGCCATGTTGACCAGCGTCGGATAAATCGCGCCGTCGCCATGCGGATGGTATTTACCCATGGTCTCTCCGACGATACGGGCGCACTTCAAATGTGCCTTGCCCGGAGACAGCGAAAGGTCGTTGGCCATCGCATAGAGCAAGCGACGCTGCGAGGGCTTGAGTCCGTCTCGCGCGTCCGGCAAGGCCCGGGAAATAATGACCGACATCGAGTAGTCGAGAAAGGAATTCTTAACCTCCTCGTCGACATTGATGAACTCTTCTCTTTCCGGTGATTCCTCGGACATAATTATATACTGATAAAGGCCTCGATACTTGCTTTCAGACGGTAGCGGAAATCCCGGTCGAGGCTACTGAAAAGGCCTCAAATCAGATTGGAAATGAACCCGGAAAAGCTGATCGGATTCACCATTCTCTTGCCTCGTTCTCAAACCCGAATCCGGCCTGCTGGATCGCGTTCCGATCTCTCCCCCGGCAGTCACCGCGCAAACCAGCTTCCGCCAACTAGACATCGAGATTTCGCACGTTGAGGGCATTATCTTCGATAAACTGCTTTCTGGGCTCTACCACATCTCCCATAAGGATGGTGAATATGTGATCGGCCTCGACGGCGTTGTCCTCGTTGAGTTTCACCTTCAACAGCTTGCGGGTCTGCGGATCCATAGTGGTTGAATAGAGTTCCTTCGCATTCATTTCACCGAGACCCTTGAAGCGCTTGATTTCGACTCCCTTGCGGCCGACCGCCAGGATGCCCTCGAGGATTCCGGAGACGGAGAAAACCGGCTCGTTCTTGGACTCGTCATCAGAATCGACGATTTCAAACAATGGCGCATCCTCGGCATAGAACGGCTCGATCGGAATGCCTGCTCCGGCGAGATCACGCATCGCCGTGGCAATCGCCCGGGACTGGGGTATCTCCACCAGTCGTGCCCTGCGCTGCGGACCTTCGCGGCGCACGCTGGGCACGCTGGGCACCGCGTCGCCCTCGGCATCCGTCTCTTCTGCGGCGTGCTGCTGCTCGGGAAGCAGCTTCAAATCCTCGTTCTCCCTCCCGAACGCAACCAGCGCGGCATCGTCAACCAGGTAATGAACGAATTCACGGTTGCCTTCACGCACCTTGACAATGTATTCCGGGAGCCGGCCGTCACTCACCGCAGCCAGGTAATCCCGGAAATTTCCACCATTGCGAGGAACCACGGAGGCCAGTCTGGATATCCGGCTGAGAATGTCGAGAACACCCAGCAGGTCATCACCCTCAATCATCCTGCCCCCGTCGACTACCTTGACCGAGAGATCCTCCGAACCCAGTTCCACGAGAATCTTGTTGAGCTCTTCGTCATCCTGCACGTATTCCGAGCGCTTTTTGCGTTTGACCAAGTAGAGCGGCGGGCACGCGATGTAGACATGGCCTTTTTTAACCAGATCAGGCATCTGCCGGCAGAAGAAGGTAAGTAGAAGCGTGCGGATATGCGAACCATCCACATCAGCATCCGTCATGATGATGATCTTGCCGTAGCGCCGCTTCTCGAGATTGAACGAGCCTTCCCCATCGCCATCGCCGATACCGGTTCCGATAGCCGTGATCATCGTCTGGATCTCCCTGTTCTGCAGCACCTTGTCGAGCCGGGCTTTCTCGACATTGATCACCTTGCCGCGCAGCGGAAGAATCGCCTGGGTGCGCCGATCCCGGCCCTGCTTGGCTGATCCGCCGGCCGAGTCACCCTCGACAATGTAGAGCTCGGTGCGCTCGGGATCCCTTTCCGAGCAATCGGCAAGCTTCCCAGGCAGCCCACCACCCGTGAGCGCCGACTTGCGCACCGTATCGCGCGCCTTGCGTGCCGCCTCGCGTGCCCTCGCCGCATTGACCACCTTTTCCACGATCGCCTTGGCAATCTTGGGATTTTCATCGAAGAAGGTATTCATCTCCTCGTAGACGATCGAGGAGACCACACCTTCGACCTCGTTGTTGACCAGCTTGACCTTGGTCTGCGCATTGAAACGCGGGTTCGGGTGCTTGATTGAGATCACACAGATGACCCCCTCGCGGCAATCATCACCGGTAAGGGCCGGATCCTTGTCTTTGAGAAGTTTATTATCCTGCGCGTACTTGTTGACGGCGCGCGTGAGAGCCCCACGAAAACCGGTAAGATGCGTACCGCCATCCGGATTCGGGATGGAATTGGCAAACGGCAGGATGGTGTCGTGGTAGTCGCCGGTATACTGCAGAACGATATCAGCAAAGATGTCATCCTCCTTGCCATCCCCGATATCGACACTGCGTCGACCGCGTATCGCGACCGGTTCCTCATGAATGAGGTGCTTATTTTCAGCCAGCTGACGCACGAACTCGGCAATCCCCTCCTCATAGTAGAAATGTGCCTTCCTGGCACCCTCAGCACGCTCATCAGTCAGATGGATGCGCACTCCCGGATTGAGAAACGCCAGTTCGCGCAGACGGTGGGAGAGATACTCGAAGGAAAACTTCGTGGTAATGGTGAAAATCGAGGCGTCAGGAAGAAACGTGATCCTGGTACCCGTCTTCTCCGGCTTGTCGAGCTTGCCCACAATCTCCAGGGGCTTCGTCGTCTGGCCTCGCGAAAATTCGATGGCGTGAATCTGGCCATCGCGATAGACCTCCGCCCGGAACCAGTCGGAGAGCGCGTTGACGCACTTGGCACCGACACCGTGCAGCCCGCCGGAATACTTGTATGCCCCCTGGCCGAACTTGCCCCCGGCATGGAGATTGGTAAGCACCAGTTCCACGACCGGCATGTCGGCATGATCCTTGTGCGGCTCTACCGGAATACCGCGACCATCATCCTCGATCGAGCAGGAACCGTCCTCGTGCAGCGTGATGGTGACGTTGTCACAGAACCCGGCGAGGTGCTCATCGATCGAGTTGTCCAACACCTCGAATACGCAATGATGCAGACCGCGCTCATCGGGGTCTCCGATATACATTCCGGGACGTTTCCGAACCGCCTCGAGGCCCTCCAACTTGGTGATCTGCGCGGCACCATATTCCTGGTCTCCGGCCACGCTGGTATCGGCCTCGGTCTCCGCATTTTTGACAGGTTTTTTGCTGGGCATAGTATGTTCTTTCACTGTCGGGAGAAGCGCGCCCAGATCAAGAGATTCCGCCTCCGGCATCAACCTTTCTCGGCGACGAACAAGCAAGTCTTAAACGACTGCCGTGGGATCACCGGCTAGCCTTTGAACTCGCTGACGAGCGAGGCGATGGTCTCCTTGGCATCCCCGTAGAGCATACGGGTGTTCGGGCGAAAGAACAGCGTGTTGACCAGCCCGGAAAACCCCGCACCCTGGCCCCGCTTCAAGCAATACACTGTCCTCGCCTCGTGGACATTGATGATCGGCATTCCGTATATCGGGCTGCTTTCATCCTCCGCCGCCGCGGGATTCACCACGTCATTGGCACCGATAACCATCGCCACATCCACCGTCGATATGATCGGATTGACATCATCCATCTCAGCCAACTGCTCGTACGGCACATCCGCCTCCGCCAACAGCACGTTCATGTGACCGGGCATTCGACCGGCAACCGGATGAATGGCGAACTTCACGTCCACGCCATTGCCTTCGAGAATCGCGGCAAGCTCTTTAACAGCGTGTTGCGCCTGCGCCACGGCCATGCCGTAACCCGGGACAAACACCACGCTCTGCGCCGCCTCGAGAACGTAGTAGGCATCCTCCACGGAAGCCGCCTTCATCTCTCCCTCGACCTGTTGTGCCTTGCCTTTAACCGCGGCTCCGAATCCACCGAAGAACACGTTACCGAGCGTGCGGTTCATGGCCTTGCACATGATCACCGTCAGGATCAGGCCCGATGCTCCCACCAGGCAACCGGCAACGATCAGGACATTATTGAGGATCACAAAACCAGCAGCCGAGGCGGCCAGCCCGGAACAGCTGTTGAGAAACGCGATAACCACCGGCATGTCACCACCACCGATGGGGAGCACCCCGAGCACCCCGAGAAGCAGGCAGAGCAGGATGATCGCTATGAGCACACCACCGGCCAGTTGCAAGCCATTGAAAATAAGCACACCTCCAAGAACCAAGGCGGCCAGAAGGATGAGTGCATTGAGCAGCTTTTGCCCGGGAAAAAGTGTCGGTGAGCCGCCCATTTTACCTGACAGCTTCAAGTAGGCAACCAGGCTGCCGGTGAAGGTGATACCGCCAATCAGCACGGCGAGAAAAATAGCCACCAGGATGAACGTGGGACCGGCAGGTCCATCACCAAGATAGGCCTCCCACCCTGTCTCATTGATGCGATCAAACTCCGCCCAGCCGACCAACACCGAGGCAAGCCCCCCAAGCCCATTGAACAGCGCCACCAGTTCCGGCATGCCGGTCATCTGCACCCGCTTGGCCGCCACAAGGCCGACTAATCCTCCCACCACGATACCGGCGATGATCCAACCCCACGAAAGAATGCTCTTGTCCAGGAGTGTCACCACCACGGCGAGCAACATGCCGAGGGCGGAAACCCGGTTGCCCCTGCGCGCCGTGGCGGCAGATCCAAGCATCTTTATTCCAAATATAAAGAGAATGGACGCAACAATGTAGGCGAGATTGACAATTCCCATGAGCTTGAATTTCCCTGCTTATTCTGATCAATGCGAAACCTGCTCCCGGTGTCAGCCTTTCTTGCGGAACATGGCAAGCATCCGGTCGGTGACGAGGTAACCTCCAACCACATTGATGGTGGCGGCAACGAGGGCGAAAAACCCGATCAGGCTGCCGAAACTGCTTTCCGCAGCCCCCGTGGCAATGATCGCTCCCACCATGGTGATTCCAGAAATCGCATTCGAACCGGACATCAACGGGGTGTGCAATTGCGAGGGTACTTTCTGGATCAACTCGAAACCGAGGAACGCGGCTAGCACGAAAATAAAAATAAGAAGAATGATTTCCATGATTCTGGGTGGGGTTGTGATTTCTTTTGAAAATGCCGCTTTGCCTCCGGTTCCGGGAGCGCCGAGTCAATGGTTGGTTTGTGACAAGCGATGCGGCGACACTCCGTAGCAGGCTCGTTGGTATCTTACGACTGCTCGTCCCTGAAGCGCTCGTGAATAATTGTTCCTCCCTGCGTGATCAGACAGCCTTTAAGAATCCCATCTTCCGGATCAAGACGCAATGCGCCGGCCTCGGCGTCCCAGAAGTGCTCGATCAGATTGGCCACGTTGGCCGCATACACCTGAGTGGCATGCCGTGGAACGGTCGACTCCAACCTCGTCGGTCCTAAGATCACCACCCCGTTTTCGGTCACCACCTCCTCGTCCGCCACCATGCCCTCAACATTGCCACCTGTTTCGGCGGCCAGATCAATGAGGATGCTCCCCGGTTGCATCCCGGCAACCACATCTGCAGCCACCAGGATCGGTGACTTTCTGCCGAAAAGTTTCGCCGTGGTGATCACCACATCGGACTGCTGACATACCTTTGCCTGGGCCGCACGCTGCTTGTCCAATTGCTCGGGTGTCAATTCCCTGGCATATCCCTGGTCCGTGCCTCCGGTCTCCCCCAGATCGATGCGCAGAGCCTTCGCACCCAGGGACTCGGCCTGCTCAAGTGCTTCCGTACGCACATCGAACGCCGTGACCCGCGCACCCAGGCGCTTGGCTGTGGCAATCGCCTGCAGCCCGGCCACGCCGATGCCGATCACAAAGAACTTCGCCGGCGAGATGGTGCCCGCCGGAGTCATCATCATGGGAAGAATGCCATTCATGCGCCCGGCGGCATGGATGACGGCAGCATATCCCGCCAGGTTGGCCTGCGAGGAAATGGCATCCATTTTCTGCGCCAGTGTCGTTCTTGGCATCATCTCCATGCTGACAGCGGACACCCCTGCGGCAGCGAAACGCTGAATAAGATCCGGCTCGTTGAAAGGATCGAGGAAACTGACGACCAGTGCTCCCGCCTTGTGCCCCGCAATTTCTTCGGCAGCCGGTTTGCGAACCCGTATTACCACATCCGCTTGCGCGAGCACCTCGGCGCGCGCGTGCGCCAGCGTGGCCCCTGCCGCTTCGAAATCGCCATCCTGGTAGCCGCTCCCCATGCCGATACCAGGTTCGACTACCACGCTGCATCCCAAGCCGGACAGCTTCCCTGCCGAAGCCGGATCCAGTGCCGCCCTCGTCTCTCCTGGTTCTGATTCTCTGGGTGCGAAAACAATCATCGTGATATTAACCAAGTGCGTTGCTCCACACTCGGAGGCGAATGTGCAACACCACCACCACTATGTCGACCGAATATGCTCCTCAGTCGGCCTGAAAGCGTGTTGCGAATGATTTTCATCATCGCTGCAACCGGAGCTTCCCGCGCACAACCAGCGCCGGGACATAATCCGAACAAGCTCACCCCGATCGCACATGCCCACATCACAATCCCCGCTGCCTGCATCGGGCACCTGAGAATCCGCGCCGGCATCCGGTTCTGCATTGCCACTGCATTGCCTGAAAAACAATAAGTTGCCATATCTCTATCTTTCGGCGTTGCCACGAGTGTTTCCAAAAAGTCGACCCGCCCTGATTCACTCGATGCTCTCCTTCCTATTGCTCTGCCGCTGCTTCGATCTCCCGCACACGTTCGTCACTGGTATCAATCAGTCCGCGCATCTTTTTCTCGATTCCACCTGGCAGCATGCGCAGCAGAGACTCCCTCGCCTCCTCTGAAACCGGCGGGATACGTCGGATTCCTTCTTCTTCAGCACTTTCGATCGGTGCAACCATCACTCCCCTCGCGCCGGTCGGCGCACTCGAACCTGCCCGCCTGCCCGCACTTCCGAGTCTGCTCGGACTGCCAAGTCCGCTCGCGCCACCCAGTTTCGGGGTTGGAACCAGCAAGCGATCGCTATCAGCAAACCCGAAATCCATGGACTGTTGATCGCGCGCCTGCTTTTCAAGTTGCTCCGCCTGCGCTTTTCTCTTTTTCAAACCCTCTACCGCCAGCGCGACCGCCAACACCAGGAACACAATGGTCAAAAACGACGAGGTGCTGAAGCCCCGATTGGTGCCTCTGCCTGCCGTACTATGCGCCCTGCTGTCTTCCGTTTGACCCGGATTCATGAACCTGTGCATGAACCTAACAGCTTCTGATTATCCGAAGATTTGCGTCACCGGCTTACCTTTATCGCCGATTGTAAACGGACGACCACTCGGCGAGAAAATTGTTTTCTCAGTGTCCAGACCCAGCCCGTAACCCAAGGTGGCGACAAAATCCTGAATTGTAACCTGGTCTTTAGCAACCGCGTACCCTTTGTCGTCGGAGGCTCCCCACACCGCTCCACCCGTGATCCCACCGCCTGCAAGCATGGTGGAGAAGACCCGCGGGTGATGATCGCGCCCGTCATTGGCGTTGATCCGCGGAGTGCGGCCGAACTCGGTGCCAATCGCGACCACGGTGGTCTCGAGCAAGCCCTTGGAATCGAGATCCTTGAGGAGCGCTGACACCGCCTGGTCCAGCATGGCCCCGCGACCAGCGATCCCCTCGCCGATGTAATAATGCATGTCCCAGCCACCGGCCTCCACCTCGACGTACCGTACTCCATGCTCGACGAGGCGGCGGGCGAGGAGACAGCCTTTGGCGAACCTGTCCTCCCCGTAGTTGGCCCGGGTCTTGGAGTCCTCCTTGGAGATGTCGAAAGCTTCGAGGTCCTCACTCCGCATGAGCGATACCGTCTCCTCGTAAAGCTCAGTGTAATCCCGGACCTTGAGATGATCGAAACGCTCACGGAAGGCGGAGTCGAAGGAATTGCTGATGGTCAGGCGCTCGTCGAACTTGCTCTCCGAGGTCCGGGCCCTGCTGTTCTGAAGCCCGCTTTCAGGGTCGTTGATCGGGACAGGCTTGAACTTCGCGCCCATGAACCCCGCCCCGGGGTGCCCCCCTCCCGTGCCGATGACGACCGAATCCGGAAGGTTTGCATTCCTACGCCCCTCGAGATACTGGCCATACGCTCCGAGACAGGGGTGGACGATGGTGGCCCGGGGACGGTAGCCGGTGCGAGCCACATAGCTGCCGTTGCCATGCACGCCGGTGACGGAGTTCATCGACCGGATGATGGCCATCTTGTCCATCTGCTTGGCCAGCTTGGGCAGATGGTTGGAGATAGAGATCCCCGGCACATTCGTCTTCAGCGGCGTAGTCGGCCCCTTAACTTCGGCATTCGTCTTCGGATCGAAGGTATCGAGGTGGCTCATGCCACCACTCATATAAAGAAAAATAAGGCTCTTCCCTTTTCCGCCACCTGCTTTCTGGCTCTGAGCCCTGGCTGTTCCGATCGCCGGGAGCAGCGAGACCCCCAGCAGCGACTTCGCCGAGCGCTCGACAAAGCGTCGCCGCGAGAGCTCGTCAAGTGAGTTCAGGTATTTCTTCATTTTCGATTGGGTATCGGTTTTCTGATTCTTCCCGGGAGCGCAAGCACCTACAACAGGGCGCTACTGGATAAACAGGAACTCCCTCGTGTTGACAAGTGCCCAGATCAGATCGTCGTATGCGTAGCGCTCCTCCTCGTCGATTTTCCTTATCGCGAGCTCCATATCCGACTCGGTCGGCCGACGATTCAAAATACTCAGGAACAGCGCCTCGACCTTTGCTTCAGGCGTCTCTTCGGCCGCCAGATTAGCGTAGACCTGAGAGGAATTGGAAGTGAGCATTTCAGTGGAGTTTCCATTCATGATACGAAGGATCTGGGGAACCGACCCCTCCTTGCTCGCCCCGTTGATGACAAGGCGATTGGATTGCCCGAACTCCCGGAGGAAGTGACCTGCCGGGGCGGGCTGGTTCATTTCCGAAGCCCGGAGCAGCTGCGCCCCTCCGCGGCTCCTTGGAGTCATCTCCATGGACATGGCGGAGCCTTCTCCCTCCTCCGAGTCTTCCATCTTCGCGTCGTTCAACTTCTTCATGGTCTGCCCCATGTTCTGGTAGGCGGTGAGCTTCTGGACCGCGGTCTTGCCGGTGGTTTTGTCCAGCTCCATATCGATGACACGCTCATAGAGTTCACCGGTGGCTCCACGATACTTATCCGGATCTCCGAGCTGCAGGGTCATGAACGAGTCCCAGAGCTGCTCGGCGGTCATCCTCTTGAGAAGCGGCCCCTGAAAGGCATAATTGGTCCCGGGTTCATATTCTGTCGTGTTCGCTTTGGACTGGTAGGCCTTGGTATAAAAGATGGTTCTCTGGAAAGCCTTGAGATCGAAATTCGTGCGGCGTATTTCATCGGCAAGAAATGCGAGCAACTTCGGGTTCGAATCCATCGACGGGGCAAAGAGATTATCCACCGGCTCGACCACACCGATACCGAAGGCACGCTGCCACATGCGGTTGGCAATCACCTTGGCGAACATGGGATTCTCCCTGCTCGTCGCCCAGGTTGCAAAGTGCTGGCGGTCGTTCATCTCCTTGTCTTTACGCGGATTGAAGTTCCGCTCATCTGGCCATTCGATGAATTTAGGTGCGAGCACGTCACCCGGGGCATGATCCTCATACTTGTAATCATGCGGGAGCTTGATCCGGTTTTTCTCCACATCCTTCACCTGGAACCTGTTGGCCGCGATCATGCGGCCAAGCGTCCTCATGAGCCTCTGCGTATTGAAATCCTCCGGATCGCCACCATTCGCTTTGATAATGTCCACGACCTCGTTTCTGATCCGCTTCAAGGGTTCGCCGTTTTTGAATTCCCCCGGACCGAGCTGAGTCACCGTCGACCCGAAAAACGAGGCCATCTCGTAAAACTTCGCCTGGGTCCAGGTATCGTCGTAGAATGGATGGTCGTGGCACTGGGCACAGGCGATCTCCGTGCCCAGGAAAATGCTCACCGTGTTAGCCAGGTTGTCGAGGGTCATCCCCGAATCCCTCAGCAGGTAACCGGTGGCGGGGGTTTCCCACGCCTTACCCGAGGCGGTCAGCATCTCGTAGACCATCTCATTGTAGGGACGGTTCTCGTCGATACACTTCTTGACCCACTCCATGAAGGAAACACCCCGGACGAGGCTTCCCCCATCCCCGATTTTATCCGTGATGCGAAACATGTCGCCGAAATAATTGTAAAGATGCGATTTGTAGCCCTCCGACTCCATGAGGACGTCGATCAACTCGTTGCGCTTGTTCGGGCTGTCATTCTCGAAGAACGCGC
Source organism: Verrucomicrobiales bacterium (assembly GCA_040263955.1). Classification (GTDB taxonomy): domain Bacteria; phylum Verrucomicrobiota; class Verrucomicrobiia; order Verrucomicrobiales; family DEV007; genus CALSSN01. Next base: position 1,031 of record JBDQJG010000027.1, on the reverse strand, counting down.
GAATCTCCCCGAGATTCGGAATCCGCCCCACCGCGTCGAGATAAATACGGCGGACAAACTCTTCATCACTCGCCGGCTCATTAGGCTGACTCCGGGTTTTTACCCAGTTCTCGTTCATGATTCGATCAATCAACAGGGCGGTGTCGGCCGACGACCTGTCTTTACCTGTGGCGGCAGCAAGCGGACGCATGGCGAGAGCGATTTTCCTGTCCTGCTCGGCAAGCAGTTCGAGCGGAAAACGATGCTCCCTGTTGTCCTTCGTCTTCATGATACAATGCGTCTCCCCATCCATGCGGACGAACTGCATCATCACTTCCTTGCCATCCTTGTTTTTCCACATCCGCACATTCTGGCTCTGCGCCGGGAGCGACCTGCAGATGCAGAGGGAAAGAAAAGCAAGGATGACAAGCGAAAGAACTTTCATTGGGCGTTTTGTCGAGTTTTTCGAAAAAGCGTTGCAATGGAGCACGCTCAGGCCTCCGGTCAATCCAATCATCCTGTTGCATTCTTTTTTCAAGCACCGGCATTACCAGCGTGATAACCTCCCCTTCACCGATCGCCAGCGGCAAGAAAGGGGCCATAATCCGCCGCCCGCCTCCAGCCACTGCAACCTCAACCCCGATGCATTCACCACAGGCCGAAGCGAAGCGTGCACCCTTCCTGGCATTGATGCTGACCATCATCGCCACTCTCTCGGGATTGACTTCTCGCCAAGCTCGGGCAGACGACGGGGATTCACTGCCGCAGCTTCGCAAGACCTACCTGCAGGCGGTCGCCACTGCCACGCTGGAAAAAGAAATCGAGTTTGCTGCCCGGTTGCCGGAACTCGAGCGCCGCCTGCGCGAGCGCAAGGATTATCTCGCCGCCCGAGCTGTCGCTCAGGAAAGAGGCCATGCGACCTCCCGGATCACCGCTCTGGAATTGCTGGCAGGCGAGCAACAACCGCCGCCCGAGAATCGGCAATCCCGATCAACGGATCCAGACGCCGCCGCGATCGTTCTCAAAGCCGAGACAGCAATCGTCCGGGATCC
>JBDQJG010000026.1:0-23081 GCA_040263955.1 Verrucomicrobiales bacterium | reverse complement strand
TGGACATGGCGGTGGGCGGCCCGTTGGTCGGCGCGCAGGTGCAGGCGGGTGCCGGGATTGGCGGCACGGGCGCTTTCCATCATTGAAGTGACCGTCTCCGGGGTCAGGGTGCGGGTTCCCGACACGTCCTTGATCGTGCCGTCCGAGTAGACATTGAGCACCACCCGATCTCCGACTTCCTTGGGAACCTGCGAGTGGGTTGCAATCGGGATGGTGACGTTGGGATCTTTCAGGTAGGTGATGCGCTGGGAGACGATCATGAAGAAAATGAGCAGCAGGAACACGAGGTCGATCATGGGCGACATGTCCATGTTCGGCTGTGTCCTGGCGTTCTTGCTGCGGTGTCTGCGCCCCACGATGACTGGCTTTGGAAAAATTACCCGGTGGTTGGTTGGTACGGCGGGCGATTGCTAGGCACCTGTACCGGGTGTGGCAGGTCCGTTACCTTGTCCGCTCTCGAGACCGAGCACGGCACGGCGCAGCGTGTTGAGGATTTCCGCGGCGTGTTCCTCGGAGCGGGCGACGTGTTCGTCGAGTTTGTCGCGGAAAAAGAAGTAGAGGAAGATGGCGGGCAGGGCGATGACCAGTCCTGAAGCGGTGGTGATCAGTGCTTCGGAAATATGGCCGGCGAGTGCCGATGGGTCACCCATGCCGGAGGTTTCCAGTGCGCCGAAAGCTTTGATCATGCCGCTGACCGTTCCGAGCAGTCCCATCATGGGGGCCGCCTGCGAGATGACCGAGAAGTAATTGATCAGGCGAGCTCTTCCACGGGTTTCCTTGATCGAGGCTTCGGCCACCATGTCACGTACCAGGTCATTGTCGCTCTTGTCGTAGCCTTCCTCGGTGAGGAAGGTGGCCGCCGGCACCAGCATGCGGCCGAGCAGTTGCGGGCTGCTATTGCACTGCTTGATGAGGCCCTGCAGGTCACTGTTGCGCATGTGCTTGTGAAGGGATTGGACGAGTGGCTCGGTGTAGAAGTTCGAGCGCTTGAGGTCGAGAGGACAATAGAAGCCCAGTCCGATTACGGCGATCGACATGAGGCCGAGCACCCACATGGTAGTGCCGCCGGCCTTGATCTGGTCCATCAGGCTTTTCGGGCCGGTGCTCACGGCTTCTGCGGTGCTGCCATCGGTTGCTACCGTGCCGGGAGCGGGGACTTCCTCGGTCAGGCCCGGGACACTCAAGTCATCGCCCTGCGCGCACACTTCCTGCGGGAGGATCGCAATTAAGACGAGGAGAAAGATGGGCAGTGCGGTTGCGGTTGCTCGTGAGATGTGCCGAGTGCTCATATGCGGTGGGTGGTTCTTGGTTTGGGTTTTTCCGGTGACCGAAAGATCAGGACGACGGACGGTGGGGCGCCAGCTGACATTTTCGCCACTCAGTATGGCGCGGAACGCCATAGCTGTGTAGGGATTTTTCCCGCTTTTCTCCGTGTGGTGCGCGGTCCGGAAGACTGCGCCAAGGCACCGATCGGGTTTGCAGCCGATCATCGGTTGTGTGGCTGGTGTCCCAGCCTGGCTTCGCTGCCGGGGAGCAACACCGATCCAAGGCTGTCACCGCCAGTGAAAGCGGGGCGCACTCTCGAGCTGTATGCGGTAGGCGGAGAGCTGTTGTTCGTCGAGGATGTCTCGCAGCAGATCGGTGCGGGTCTCGATATTTCCCTGTTGCTCACGCATCCGACGGGAGTCGAAGAATTCGCCCTCCTCGACCGCGTTCTCGGCCTCGCGGTAGTAAACAGAGTAGGCCTCATCGAGTTGCTGGTCGGAAAGTCGGACCGTCTCGACAAGGTGGCTGAGCTCGCGCGAGGCATAGGCCTCCTGGGCGACGGTGTTGCGCTGCTGGCGGTGGGAGCTGTAGTCGGCGTATTGCTGTGGGCCGAGAATTTCCTGCAGGTATTGCCCGAGTTTCATAGATTCGAGTTTTGCTTCGATCTCGGTCTCCCGCTCCTCGGTCAGTTCACCGTTCCAGCGTCCGGAGCGTAGCTCCATCATGAGATTGGTTCGCTCCTCGAGGAAGGCGGCGACCAGGTCGTATTGCTCGTCATCGAAGTGGGCAACGCTGTCGAGGCTTGCCATGCGCCCCTCCAGCCGGCCCTGCGCGAACTGGGTGAAGCGTTCCCGCATCGCTTCCCGGCGTTCTTCGCGCTCTTGCTCGTCATTTTTGATGGTTTGCTGCATCGCGTTGAGCGATTGCTCCATGGCTTCCAGCGCCTGGTTTCTCTCCTCCAGTGTCTTGCGCAGGCGGTCCTGCTCAGCTTTGGCGGCGGCATCTGTGTTATCGCCAGCCGGTGGGGTTGCCGGGCGTGGAGCCGTGGCGGCCGCTGGTTGCGCAGTTGATCGTGGGGGTGGCGCCGGCGTGCTGGCGGCCTGTGTTGGCGCGGGATCACGCACCAGCATGGATCCGAGTGCACCGGCGGAGAGGCCGAGGATGAAGATGGCGGTCTTGGCAAGTGGCAGAGACATGATCGTGTGAATAAAACACCGTAGTTTCAAAGCTGTTGCGGGCAACTATTTCGGGCCCGAATGATTTCCAGCTTTTCTGCGGGCGCACCAGACCACGGCGCGATGTAAGAAGTGACCTTCTGGCTGCGTTTTACGAAGCATGGGGAGAAACCAAATCGCATTTTTTACTCTACTGTTCCTTGCCGGAGGTGGTGCACTCTGCCTCGTCGGCGCGGCCGAAACGGGGGCAGTTGAGCAGCCAGAGCGGCCCAACGTCATTGTCATCCTCAGCGACGACCAGGGCTGGGCCGACATCGGCTACAACAACCCGGAGCGGGTGTACACGCCGCAGATCGATGCGCTGGCTGCCGGGGGAGTGACTTTCAGCCGGCACTATGTCATGCCGCAGTGCACGCCTACCCGGGTCGCCTTGATGACCGGAAGGTATCCCGGGCGTTTCGGCAAGCATGCCCTGGTGGCTACCAATGAGCCGGCCTTCCCGCACGGCACCCCGACGCTCGCCGGCATGTTCCGCGAGGCCGGCTACGAGACTTTCCTGGTCGGCAAGTGGCACATGGGAAGCTCGCCCGACCATGGACCGAATCATTTCGGCTTCGACCACAGCTACGGTTCGCTCGCCGGGGCTGTGGGAATGTATGACCACCGCTACCGCAAGGGTCAGTTCAGAGAGACCTGGCACCGCGACCACCAGCCGATCGACGGGCATGAGAACGGTGTGCATGCCACCGACCTGGTGGCGCGGGAGGCGGTGCGGATCATCGAGGCGGAGCGCGACAAGCCGTTTTTCCTGTATCTTGCGTTCCATGCTCCGCACGCCCCGCTCGACGAGCGCGGCGAGTTCGTTGACCAGCCGACCCGGCTCGACCCCGATAATCCCGAGCGCTGGATCAACGAGGACAAGATCCGCTGGTTCAATGATCCGGAGGGCAAGATCCAGTCCGAGCCGGATCCGGAGAAGCGCCTGTTCCTCGCCGTCATTCACCACCTCGACCATGCCGTCGGTGAGGTGGTCGCCGCACTCGAGCGTGCCGGCCAGCGCGACAACACGTTGATCCTGTATTCTTCCGACAATGGTCCGCAGGTGAACTGGCCGGGGCACGCGTATCCGGACGATCTCAAGCTCAGCGACATCAACCAGCCGATACCGATGCGCGGCAGCAAGTGCAGTGTCTGGGAAGGCGGCATCCACGTGCCGGCGTTCGCCAACTGGCCGGGACGCATCGCCGCCAAGACGGTCGACGAACCAGTGCATATCATCGACTGGTTCCCGACGCTCGCGGAGTTGATCGGCCATGATCTGGAGCAGCCGGTCGCCTGGGATGGAATCGACATCGGGGATGCGGTTCTCGGCGATGCGGAAATCGGGGAACGGGACATCTATGAGCTTTGGGGCAGGAACCCCGACCGCTGGGCGCTGCGCCGTGGTGACTGGAAGATCGTCAGTTACGGCGGTGGCGAACCGGATGCCGGCCGCTGGCAGCTCTTCGACCTGGTGAACGATCCGCAGGAGAAACACAACATCGCCAGGCAGCACCCGGAACGCGTGGCGACCCTGCACCGGCGTTTCGTGGAGCAGCGGCAGAAAGATCTGCGGCCAGCGGCGAAAAAGCGATGATGGGGAAGACTCACCTGCCGGGTCGGCAAATGCCCTGCAAGCCGACAAACAGTGGCAAATGCCCGCTTCGGGTGGAGAGATAGAGGATCCCATGATGAAAATCCCGATTGTCTTGCTGCTGGGTTTCCTGCTGGCACTTGTCCAGCCCCGGTTGCACGCGGAGCAGCAAGCCGATCGCCCTCACGTCGTCCTGATCCTCGCTGACGATCTGGGCTATGGCGATCTGTCCTGCTACAATCCGCAGTCGCAGATCCGCACCGCCCACCTCGACCGCCTGGCGGCCGAGGGCATGCAGTTTACCGATGCGCACGCCGGTGGCAGCGTCTGCATTCCGTCGCGCTACGCGTTGATGACGGGGCGTTTCGCGGTGCGCAAGCCGATGAACCTGGCCAGCGGTCCGCTGATCGAGGAAGGCCGGACCACGATCGCCTCGCTCTTGCGTGATCGGGGCTATGCCACCGCCATGGTCGGCAAGTGGCACCTGGGTTTCGACCCGTTCCTGCAGAATGCCTCAGAGCCAGCCGACTATTCGCAGTTATTGCGCGGTGGGCCGATAGACTGCGGGTTTGATTTCTTTTTCGGAATGCACGCCTCGCTGGACATTCCACCGTATTTCTACATCCGCGGCCGGCATGCCGTCACACCGCCCAGCGACAGCATCGATCACAACGACGAGGACGGGGGTGAGGCGGGGTGGAACCAGATTCAGGGAGCCTTCTGGCGGAAAGGTGGCATCGCGCCCGGCCTGAAGCTCGAGGAGGTCACGCCACGTTTTTTCGAGGAGGCGGAGGGGGTGATCCGGCAGCACGCCGCGCAGGAAGAAGCAAAACCGTTGTTCCTCTACCTGGCGCTGCCCTCGCCCCACACGCCGTGGCTGCCGCTGGAGGAGTTCCGCGGCAAGAGCGGTGCCGGAAGTTACGGTGACTTCGTACTGCAGATCGATGCCGGGGTCGGGCGGATCCTTGAAGTCCTTGGCGAGGCGGGCATGGCGAAGGAGACGCTGGTGATCTTTTCCAGTGATAACGGCCCGGTCTGGTATGACAAGGACCGGGAGAAGTTCGGCCACGACTCGGTCGGCGGGTTGCGCGGCATGAAGGCCACGTCGTGGGAGGGCGGCCACCGCATGCCGTTTCTGGCTCGCTGGCCGGGCCGGGTTGCGGCGGGTGCGGTGAGTGACCAGCTGGTGGTCTTCTCCGACCTGTTGGCGACCTTCGCCGAGCTGCGCGGGGATGTGCAGGTCCCCGAGGGCATGGCGGAAGACAGTGTGAGTTTTCTTGCCAGCCTGCTGGATGCAGAGGGCGAGGCGCGCGCGCGTCCCCCGGTGGTGCACGACCGGGAGACGGTGCGGGATGGCGACTGGAAGCTGATCCTGCCGAGGATGAGAGGTCCCGAAGGCGGCAAGCAGGGCAAGCCGCAGCTTTACAATCTGGCGAGCGATCCCGCCGAGCAGGAGAACCTGGCCGGGCAGCACCCCGAGCGGGTCGAGCACCTTGGGCGCTGGCTCGAGGACTGGCTGCAGGCAAGCCGCTGATGGAGTGAAACACCCGGAATACGAAGCACGTTAATTGGAAAACCCTGAAGTTGTGGAGATGAAGAGAAGAATGATGCCCGCCCCGTCTGTTATCCTGCTTGGTGCCCTGTGCGTGTTCGCGCAGTGTTCTGCGCAGGCAAAGCAGGGGCCGAAGCAGCCGAACATCGTCCTGATCATGGCCGACGACCTCGGCTACGAGTGCATCGGTGCCAATGGGGGCGCCACCTACCGCACGCCGGTGCTCGACGCTCTGGCGCAGACTGGTGTGCGTTTCGAGCACTGCTATTCCCAGCCGCTGTGTACGCCGTCGCGGGTGCAGATCATGACCGGCATCTACAATGTGCGCAATTACGTCTCTTTCGGAGTGCTGGACCGTGGGCAGACCACCTTCGCCCACCTGCTTAAAAAAGCCGGCTACGCCACCTGCATCGCCGGCAAGTGGCAGCTCGGCAGCGAGCCGGATTCGCCGCAGCATTTCGGTTTCGACGAGTCGTGCCTCTGGCAGCACACGCGGGGCGCACGCGACGCGCAGGGTCGGGATACCCGCTTTCCCAATCCCAGCCTGGAGCTCAACGGTAAGCCGGTGGATTACACCAACGGTGAATACGGGCCGGACGTGGTGACGGATTTCCTCTGTGACTTCATGGAGCGCAAGCGGGATCAGCCGTTTCTCGCTTATTATCCCATGATCCTGACGCATTCCCCGTTCGTGCCGACTCCTGACAGCGAGAATCCGCAGCAACGCGACCAACAGGCCAACTTCGCCGACATGGTCGCCTACATGGACAAGGTGATCGGCCGGCTTGTCGCCAAGCTCGACGAACTGGGTATCCGTGACAACACGCTGGTGCTGTTCACCGGCGACAATGGCACGTCCAAGGCGATGCGCTCGGATCTGGACGGTCGCGTGGTCCAGGGAGGCAAGGGGGAGATGACCGATGCCGGCACCCGTGTTCCGTTGATAGCGAGCTGGCCGGGTGCCATTCCGCAGGGGGCGGTGCTGGATGATCTCGTCGATTTCAGCGACTTCCTGCCCACCTTCTGCGAGGCGGCGGGTAGCGCTGTTCCGAAGGAGCTCGCCATCGACGGCCGCAGTTTCCTGGCGCAGTTGAAGGGGCAGCAAGGCAACCCGCGGCAATGGGTCTACTGCTGGTATTCGCGTGGAGGTAGTCCCCATGGTGAGCAGTGGGCACGCAACCAACGCTACAAGCTCTACCCCGACGGGCGCTGCTTCGATGTGGCTGCCGATGTGCTCGAGGAAAATCCATTGGACGAGCTGTCGCCGGAGCAGCAGGAAGTGAGGGAGAGCCTGGAGAAAGTCTTGAATCGCTACGAGAACATTCGCCCTTCCGGAGGCGATCGAGCCGTTCAGGCCGGTCGCCCGGGGAAGCAACAGCGCAGGCAGGGGGGGCGTGACTTGTCCGCGGAATTCGAAGCAAGAACCTACCGGGGTGCGGGTGGCGCGGAGTTGCCTTATCGCATCCACCTGCCGGAGGGCAGCGATGCCGCTGCCCGCTACCCCCTGGTGCTGTTCTTCCACGGGGCCGGAGAACGGGGTAAGGAAAATCGTCGCCAGCTCATACACGGTGCCCGGCCGATTCTTGAGTTCTCACAGGGTTCCGGTGATCCTGCCATCATTGTGGTGCCGCAGTGTCCCGTAGAACAGCAGTGGGTCGATACGCCGTGGGGGGACGATTCCCATACCATGCCCGCCGAGCCCTCGCAGCCGATGCGGCTGGCCATCGAGTTGCTGCAGCAATGCCAGGAAACCTTGCCGGTAGACGCCGACCGGATTTACGTTACCGGGCTGTCGATGGGCGGGTTCGGCACCTGGGACATTGTGCAGCGGCTACCGAGAACCTTCGCTGCGGCCGTGCCTGTCTGCGGCGGCGGGGACACGGACCTGGCGCCCAGCATCCGCCACATTCCGGTGTGGGCGTTCCACGGGGATCAGGACACAGCCGTCAAGCCGCGGCGCTCGCGTGACATGATCGCCGCCCTGCGCGAACATGGTGGCGCTCCTCGCTACACGGAATACCCGGGAGTGGGGCACGATTCGTGGACGCCGACGTATGCCGACCGCGAGGTGCTGCAGTGGCTGTTTGCCCAGCGGCGGCCTGCGTCGCCGTGAGCCCAGATCGGTCCGCGCGGATGCGGGGCAAATTTTTCAACTTCAAGAAAACTGAAATCATGACTGCTACAACCAGACTGGTGCTCCATCTTGCCACCTTGCTGCTTGCCGGGAACTTGCATGCCGCCCGTCCGAATATCCTGTTGATCCTTTCCGATGACCATGCGCGGCAGGCACTGAGCTGCTACGGCAACACGGACATCGAGACCCCCGCACTCGACCGCATCGCCGCCGAGGGCATGCGCTTCAACCATGCCCTGACCCCGAATTCGTTCTGCACGCCGGCGCGTGCCGCTGTACTGACCGGCAAGTACTCGCACAAGAACGGCGTCACCCACCTCAACCAGTTGTTCGACGGCTCCCAGCAGACCTTCCCGAAGCTGCTGCAGGCGGCCGGCTACAACACCGCGCTGTTCGGCAAGTGGCACCTGCTCTCGCAGCCGACCGGTTTCGACCACTACTGTGTCATGAAGATGCAGGGCATGCCGATGGATCCCGTGGTCTTCGAGCCGCAGCACGAATGGATCCCGTGGGGCAAGGATACCCAGCAGACCTTCAACCGGGGCGGCCGCAAGCTGGCGGGATTCAACAACGATGCCATCACCGACGAAGTCCTCGCCTGGCTGGAGGAAAAGCGCGACCCGGACAAGCCCTTCTGCGTGCTGCTGCATCCCAAGCCTCCGCATGATCCCTACGTGCCGGCCCCGCCCAAGTATGAGGATTTTCTCAAGGACGTGACCATTCCCGAGCCCGCCACTCTTTACGATGACTACAAGGGCCGTACTCCCGAGGCTATCAAGAAAACCATGCGCTCCAACCTCATCCTGCGCAGACCGAACTTCAAAAAGAATATCGCGGAATTCCGCAAGCAAGACCCCGACATCACCGACAAGGAACTACTCGCCAAGCTCTATCAGATCTACATCAAGGGCTACTACCGCCTGGTGAAGAATGTCGACGACAACGTCGGCCGGGTGCTCGACTACCTCGACGAGAGCGGCCTGGCGGAAAGCACGCTGGTCATTTACACCGCCGATCAGGGATTTTCCCTCGGTGAGCACGGCTTCTATAACAAGCAGTGGATGTATGAGAACCCGCTGCACCAGCCCTTGCTGGTGCGTTTGCCCGGGGTGATCGGCACGGGTCAGGTGCACGACAGCATGGTCAATCATGTCGACCTGGCACCCACCTTGCTCGAATTCGCTGGACTGGCAGTCCCCGCCGACATGCAGGGGCATTCGTTGCGGGGTATCCTGGAAGGCAGGCAGGAAAATGTCCGCGCTTCATCCTACTACCACTTCTACAGTCACGGTGACAACAACCTGCCGGAAATGATCGGGATTCGCACCGCGAGCCACAAGCTCATCCATTACCCGGGCATGAAAGGGCGCTACCGCTGGGAACTCTTCGACCTCGAGGAGGATCCGGAGGAGATGCACAATCTCGCTCACGACCCCGATCAGGCGCCGCTTTTCAAGCGGCTGAAAACACAACTCGAAGAATTGATCGCCGGGCTCGAGGATCCCGTGCCACTGCCACTCAACTGATTCCCATGCACACTTTTCCTGTCGGATGTATTCTCCTGCTCTGCGCGGGTTTCCTCGGCCTTGGATCCCTTGCCGCCGAGGATCTCGCCGGTAGTCGCCCGAACATTGTCCTGGTACTCACCGATGACCAGGGCTACGCCCAACTCGGCTGCCACGGGCACCCGTGGCTGGAGACGCCGCACCTCGATGCCCTGCACGGGCGCAGTGTCGTGTTCACCGACTTCCAAGTCAGCCCGACCTGTTCGCCGACTCGCTCCGCCCTCCTGACCGGCAATTACCCGTTCCGCAACGGTGTCACCCATACCGGCGGCGGCCGCGAGCGTCTGGCGCCTTCCGCGATCACCCTTGCCGAACGCCTCGGCAAGGCGGGATACGTCTCGGGTATCTTCGGCAAGTGGCACCTCGGGGACGGGCCGGGCTACACCCCCGGGGAGCGCGGCTTCGACGAGGTTTTCATTCACGGATCCGGCGGCATCGGTCAGCCGATGGATGCCCCGGACAATACCTACCGGGACCCGGTCGTGTGTCACAACGGCAGCTTCGTGAAGACGGCAGGCTTCTGTACTGATGTGTTTTTCTCGCAGGCGCTGGGGTGGATCCGGGAGAACAGGGACAGGCAGTTCTTTGCCTACATCTCCACCAATGCCCCGCACGGGCCGTTTATTGCTCCAGAGGACAAGCGGGAAAAGTTCGAGGGATATGGCTTCGCAGACAACCAGCAGGGCTTTTACGGCATGGTCGAGAACATCGATGACAATGTCGGTCGGCTGATGGCTTGTCTCGCAGAGTGGGGCCTCGAAGAAAACACCTTGGTGATTTTCCTGTCGGACAATGGCACGACTTTCGCCGGAGCGAAGGACGGAGTCATCGGCCAGCGCGATGGCAAGCCGCTCTCTGCCTTCCATGCCGGGCTCAAGGGCCACAAGAAGAGTCCCCACGAGGGTGGCACCAAGGTGCCGGCCTTCTTCTCATGGAAAGGGAAACTGGAGCAGGGTGCCGCCCGGGGTAGCCTGGCAGCACACATCGACCTGGTGCCCACGCTGGTGGAACTGGCCGGTGGCGAGGCGCCGCAGGACATCGATGGCAGGAGCCTGGTGCCGTTGCTCGAGAATGCGGAGGCGTCGTGGCCTGATCGCAAGCTCTTCTATCATATCGGCCGGTGGAGCAACGACGTCGGGCCCGATGGGTCGAAATACGACAAGCGATCGGAGAAGGCCGGCTTCGCGGTGCGCAGCGCACGCTACCGCCTGGTCAACAACGAGGAACTCTACGATATCGCAAAGGACCCGGGCGAAACGCGCAATCTGATCACAGAGAAGCCGAAGATCGTGCAGGCGATGAAGGACGCTTATGACGCCTGGTGGGATGAGGTGCGCCCTTGCATGATCAACGATGGTGTCCCGATGACCGGCCTGGATGCATTTCGCAAGAGCTGCGAGAAGCAGATGGCCGAGGGGCCGCTGTCGGTGTGGAAGAACCCGCTTGAGGAGGGTGAATCGGGCTTGTCTGGCACCGATGCCGCACCGGACGGCAAGCCCCGCCTGGTCGGTAACTTGGAAGCCGGGAAAAAGCAGACGGTCGTAACCTACGGCACTAGCCTGACTGCGGTGGGCGCCTGGGTCGACCAGCTCCAGGTGGTGCTCAACCAGTTGTATCCCGACCAGGCCACTGTCATCAACAGCGGCAGCGGGGGTTCCAATTCCGATTGGGGGCGGGAGAATTTCGAGGACCGTGTGGTGGCCAAAGACCCGGACACCGTCTTCATCGAGTTCGCGGTCAATGACGCGGTGGCCAGGCGCCAGACCTCCGTGGAGCACGCCCGGGGCAATCTCGAGGCGATGATCGATCGCCTGCTGGAGGCCCATCCCGACTGCGAGATCATCCTGCAGGTGATGAACACGCCGGCCGGGCACACCGCGACCGGGCGGCCGCAACTTGCCGCTTACAACCAGATGTACCGCGATGTCGCCGCGCAGCGTGGCTTCCTGCTCATCGATCATTTCCCGCAGTGGCAGAAGGTTCTTTTCGAGGACCCGGCCATCTTCTTGTTGCTCGTCCCGGACACCATCCATCCGGTGCGTGAAGGGTGCCTGGAGGTGACCACCCCGCATCTGCTCGGCGCCCTCGGGATCAAGGGCGGTGATCCGTCCCGCGGCAAGGATGCACCCTGCGATCGCTATCTGTTCAAGGGCCTCATGGACGAGGACAAGAACGGCGAGGTGACGCGCGAGGAGTGCGATACCTACTGGCGCGAGCTCTTCGATCTGTGCGATGAGGATGGTGATGCGCTTCTTTCCCCGTCCGAATTCCCTCCCGACTCTCTGTTCCGCCACGTCGATACCGACGCGGACGGGCAGATCACCCCGGACGAACATCGCGCGGCGCTGGCGCTGTTCTTCCAGCAGGTCGACAGCAATGGCGATGGCATCGTCGCCGGAGAGGAGATCTACTGGTAGGAGCCGTTTCCCGACATGCCATGCAGGAGTGAGCTTGCGAGTGATCCCTGCCATGTAGGAGTCAGCTTGCGAGCGATCCCTGTCATAGAGGAGCAATACCGAGGGCGGGTCGGGGTTCGTTCCTTATCGCTCGCAAGCTCACTCCTACGCGACTTTCGGCCCCGACAGACTTGGCAGTGACAGAATCCCGGTTCACGCGCAGACTATACTCCGTGAAAATTCATCATTTTTTGATCCTGGTGGCGGCGTTGTCCGTGGGCGTGGCTACCACGGCCTTGGCGACGGATGAAAGCAACACGACCCCCAATGTCCTGCTGATTGTCGCCGATGACCTCGGCAGTGTCGACCTGGGTTGCTACGGCTCGCGGGACCTGGTGACCCCGCACCTCGATGGCCTGGCGGGCCGTGGCGTGCGCTTCGAGCAGTTTTACGTGGCCGCGCCGATCTGCTCGCCGTCCCGGGCCGCGTTCCTGACCGGCCGCACCCCGCAGCGGGCGCAACTGACCACCAATAGCGGCGACGGGGGAATGCCGACTGCACAGCTGACGCTGGCCGAGCTGTTCCACGACGCGGGCTACCGGACCGGCCTGATCGGCAAGTGGCACCTCGGCAAGCTGCCCGAGAGCGATCCGCTGGGCCAGGGATTCGACGAGTTCTTCGGCCATCTTGGCGGCTGCATCGACAATTACTCGCACTTCTTCTACTGGCACGGCCCGAACCGGCACGACCTGTGGCGCGACCGCACCGAGCATTTCGAGGACGGTGCCTATTTCCCTGATCTCATGGTCCGCGAGGCGAACCGCTTCCTGGAGGAGAACTGGAATCAGCCGTTCTTTCTCTACCTGCCCTTCAACACGCCACACTACCCGTTGCAGGCCGAGCAGCAGTTTGTCGCCATGTATGCGGATATGGAGGACGAAAAGCGGCGCCGCTACGCGCCGTTCGTCACCTCGCTCGATGCCAAGGTCGGGCAGGTGCTTGACCGGCTGGATGAACTGCAACTGCGTGAGAAGACCCTGGTCATCTTCCTGAGTGATCACGGTCACTCGGTGGAGGAGCGCACCTTCGGCGGCGGCGGCAGTGCCGGCCCGTTCCGAGGGCACAAGGGAACGCTCTGGGAGGGTGGCCTGCGGGTTCCCTGTATTGTCTCGTGGCCGGGCCGCATCCCTGAGGGCGAGGTGCGTGGCCAGGTCGCCAGCAGCATGGACCTGCTGCCGACTCTCTGCGAGCTCTGCGCGATTGCGCTGCCGGATCGCGTGCTGGACGGCAGCTCGATCACCGGGCTGCTTCGCGATGGCAACGCTGATTCGCCCCACGAGGTGCTGCATTGGCAGTTCTACAACAGCTGGGCGGTGCGCGAGGGAAACTGGAAGCTGGTGCAGGAGAAAGGCGGCCCGTTCTTAAGCAACATGGAAGAGGATGTCTCCGAGACGCGCAACCTGGCCGCCGATCACCCGGAGATCGTCACGCGCCTGACCCGCATGCACGAGGTCTGGGCCGCGCAGGCGGAGGGGCAGTAAGTTTTTCGAAGCAGGGAACCCTTTCATGCCTGAATTACCGGAAGTAGAAACCACCCTGCGGGGGATCGCGCCCCACGTGGTGGGAGCACGTATCACCGCGGTGGAGGTGCGCGAGCGACGCCTGCGCTGGCCGGTGCCGCGGACGGTGGATGCGCTGGAAGGCTCGCGCATCGTTTCTGCCGGGCGGCGGGGCAAGTACCTGCTGCTGGAGGTGGAGGGGCAGGGGACGCTGATCCTGCATCTCGGTATGTCTGGCAGTCTGCGCCTGGTAGACCCCGGGGCGGACTGGCGCCGCCACGATCACCTGGCCATCCGCCTGGCTTCGGGCCGGGAACTGCGCCTGCACGATCCGCGCCGCTTCGGCTGCGTGCTGTTCACCCGGCGCGATCCGGAGCGCCACAAGCTGCTGCGGGAGCTTGGACCGGAACCGCTGGGCGAGGACTTCGATGCTGACTACCTGCTGGCCGCCGCGCGCGGTCGCAAGCTGGCCATCAAGCAGTTCATCATGAACTCCCACATGGTCGTCGGTGTCGGCAACATCTACGCCTGCGAGGCGCTGTTCCTGGCGGGAATCCACCCGGCGCGGGCGGCGGGGCGCATCTCCCGCGCGCGCATGGCGGCCCTGGTGGCGGCAATCCGCAAGGTTCTGGCGCAATCGATCGCGCAGGGCGGCACTACCCTGCGCGACTTCCTGCGCGAGGACGGACAACCCGGGTATTTCAAGCAGAGCCTGCGGGTCTATGACCGGGAAGGCGAGCCCTGCCCGGCCTGTGGCGGGGCCGTGCGCCGGATCGTACAGACCGGGCGCTCGACCTTTTACTGCCCGCGCTGCCAGCGGTGAAGCGAGGTCGTCCGGGTGCCCGGGAGGTGTCGGTCGAGAGAAAGACTACATTTGTAGTTGACGAGATTACTACATTTGTAGTATGCCTGTCATCATGACCAGGCCGAATATCTCTGAATCCGAGTGGTCCGTGATGGAAGCCCTCTGGAACAAGGCGCCCCGGACTGCTTCCGAGGTCATTGCCGAGCTGAGTCCTGCCACTGGCTGGGCTCCCAACACGGTGCGCACCCTGCTCACCCGGCTGGTTGAGAAGGGCGTGCTCACGTCGGACAAGGGTGCTTCCGGGCTGCGCGAGTTTTCCCCGCTGCTCGACCGCGCGGCCGTGGTGGGGCAGGAGAGCCGCTCCTTCCTCGATCGCGTCTTCAAGGGGGCGCCGCAGTCCCTGCTGGTGCATTTCGCTTCACAGTCCGATCTGACGCCTGGGCAGGTCGAGGAACTCAAACAGCTTCTCGACGAATCACTGGCAACTGCCAACCATCCCGAAGCAAATGAACAGTTATGAATCCACACAACTACCGACGTTTCCCTGCCCTCATGTTCATTCTTTTGGTCCTCTCGGCTTTCTTCGTGTCTACCGCAAGCCAGGCCGAGGAGAGTGCTTCTTCAGCGATCAAGAAGAAGCTGCACACCATCGTGTTGCCGCAGGTCAATCTGCAGAGAGTTTCTTTTCCCGAAGCTCTCGAGAGCATCCGGAAGCTGGCTCGCGCGCATGATCCCGAGAAGACAGGCGTGAATTTCATGATCAAGGGCAAGGTAGAGACCGACCAGACCATCACCTTGGTGCGCAGCAATATCTCGCTTGGCGATGCGCTTGATGCTCTGGTTGCCCTGTCGGGCTATTCCATGAAGATAGACAAGCAGAGTATAGTCTTCCTGCGTGCGGAATGACAGAGCGAACAGGCGAACACGCGTTGAGATAGCGCGTCGCCACCCATGCCTCGCGCGCGGCGGAAGCGAAATCCTGAACCCCCGCGAACTGCTTTTGGAATCCTGAATCAAGAAACCAGGACAACAAGTCACTCCAAACAAATCTACCCACCACCATGATCATGAATATTCTCTCCGAAAACCTCTTCGATTGGTTCCTCTCCGCCACGCTGCGTGGGACGCTGCTTGCAGCCGCCGTGCTGCTCATCCAGTTCGCCCTGCGCGGCCGGTTGCCGGCCTTCTGGCGGCATGCTCTCTGGTTGCCGGTGCTTTTCATGCTCGCCTCGCCGGTTCTTCCAGAGACCGCGTGGAGCCTGGAAAGCGTCCTGGCGTCGCCACCGGCACAGGTGACTGTGGTTGCCCCGTCGGCACCCGAGGTGACCGGGCTGGCTGAGATGCCGATAGCAACCGGTCCTGTCGTGGCTGCCTTTCCCACCATTGCGGCTGCTGCGTCTCCGCCGCTCGATACCAGGGTGATCGCTGCCAGGGTCTGGCTGGGCGGAGTAATCCTGGTGCTGGGAATCGGTCTGTACGGTCACGCTCGCATCTTGCGGCGCCTGCGGCGCGGGAGTGTATCGGTCGATCCCGCGATCAAGGCGGAACTGGCCGGCGCGGTGGAAACCGTCGGCCTGCGGCGCGCCCCGCGGTTGCTGGTGAGCGCATCGGTTGCCAGTCCCGCCATGACCGGTGTCTTCCGTCCACTTCTGTTGCTGCCCGCGAACTTCGCCGAGGGCTACGACCACCAGGAACGCCGGTTGATCCTGCTGCACGAACTGATCCACCTGCGACGTGGTGACCTGCTGATCAACGGCCTGCTGTTCCTGTTGCAGGCGCTGCATTGGTGCAATCCGCTGCTGTGGTTCGCTTTTGCTCGGTTCCGTGCCGACCGTGAAGCGGCCTGCGACAGCGCGGTGCTTGCCACCTCGGCGGAAGACGCGCGCCAGAGCTATGGCCACGCGCTTTTGAAACTTTCCGGCGCGCCGCCGAGTGCCGCCTGGAGCCTGGGTTTCGTTGGGGCCTTCGGGCGCGGTGCGGACCTGCGTTCACGGGTTCAGGCTATTGCTACCTACCGCCGTGCCCATCCCGCCTGGACGCTTGTCGCGATCGTTCTGATCGGCGCATTGACCGTCGCCGGGGGCACCCGTGCAGAAGCCGAGGCAGAGGCTGAGTTGACTGGGGCCTCCGAGGTCGGACAGCAGATTGATTGGATCGAGATCAGCTCAAGATTTTTTGAGGTACGGGCAGTCGATCTCCCGGGTGGCGTGGAGCGGGTCGATCTGGGAGATGGATTGAGCACCGCTGTTCTCGATGAGGACGCGGCCCGCGCCTATTTCCTGCGGCTGAGTAAACAGCCTGGTGCCGAGGTTCTGAGCGCACCCCGCGCTCTTACCCGAGCTGGCCAGAAGGCGGTGATCGAGGTCGGAGAGGAGATCGAGCTGGTGCCGGGTCAGCCCGCGAACTTCGTCGGCGTGCAACTCGGGGTAGTCCCTGATGTCGGGGAGGAGGGTGGGATCGAACTCGCGGTCGACTTTCTCTATGCAGAAATGGTAAATGGAAAAGCTGGCAAGGCGCGCGTCGAGACCAGGCTCAAGGCCGAGGTTGCGGTGAAGCCCGGGCAGACCGCCTTGCTGATCAGGGCGGGCGATGGTGCGGACGGACGGCAACGGGTGATCGCGCTGGATGCGCTCCCTGCTGAGAAGCAACGGAGCTCGTTGGCGCAGACACTCAAGGCCGTGGTCCTTGCGAATGTGAATTTTCGTGACGCCGCCTTGGAGGAAGTCATCGACTTCCTGCGCGTGAGGTCGCGTGAACTGGACCCTGAGGGACAGGGCGTCAATTTTATCCTCACCAGGGCAGCCATGGAGACGTCTCGGGAAAAGAAGCTCACTTTTCAGCTGAGCAGTGTGCCGCTTTCCGATGTGCTTCGCTACGTGGCGGATCTTGCCGAGTTGAACCTGCGGGTCGAGGAGCAGGCGGTAGTGCTGGATGTGGCGCAGAAGGAGTCCCCTGAGCCGGCGGAAAAGCCAGGCATTGGTGAGGGTTCCACATTGAATGCGAAGCTCGAATCGATAGTGCTCCCGAAGCTGGATCTGCGGGATGCATCGCTGGAGGAGACGATCGGCTTCCTGCGCGTGCGGTTGCGTGAACTGGACCCTGACAAGCAGGGTGTGAACTTCGTCATCACCAGTGCTGCCATGGAGGCGGCTCGGGAAAAGAAGATCACCCTGCAGTTGAGCAATGTGCCGTTTTCCGAGGTGCTCCGTTACGTGGCGGAGCTCTCCGGACTGCAGGTCCGCACCGACCAGCACGCGGTGGTGCTGGAGGTGCGGCAGTAATTCCGGTGGCGGCCCGGTGATACCCGGTATCAGGGCACCTTACCTGCCGTAGATCCTGCGGTTGGTCCTGTCGCCGCCGCTCATCAGGTAACCCATGAGATCGCGCAGTTCCGTGTCGTTCAGTGTGTTGATCAGGCCGGGCGGCATCTGGCTCACCGGGGACTCCTCGATCGACTGGATATCTGAGTGCGACAGGGTGATCGGGTCGGCCTTCGGGTCGTGGCCGTAGACGTCGACCTGGTCGCCCTGCTCGACGACCAGCCCGATGTGCCTGGTCTTGCCGTCGTTGAGCGTGACGATCTTCGAGCCGTACTGGTCGGAGATGTCCTTGCTCGGGTCGATGATCGCCTCGAGGACGTAGCGAGCATCGAATTTGTTCGGGATACTGGTGAGGTCCGGGCCGATCGACCCGCCGAGGCCGCCGACCCGGTGGCAGGCGCCACAGCTGGTGGCGAAGTACAGGTTGCGGCCGCGCTCGAAGTTGGCGCCGCTCAGGTTGTTGCCGTGGGGGAGCGCCTCCGCGAGGGTCCAGACGCGTCCCGGGCCGGTTGGCGGAGTGATCGGGAAGTCGGGTACCGGGTTGAAGTTCTCGCCCGAGATGTCGGCCAGGGCGGCACGGTCCCGGTTGCTGGCTCCTGCCAGCACGAATTCGCGGATATTGGCGAGGAATCCGGCGTAGCTGGGGCCGCCTGAGCATTTGCCGGCTTCATTGAGCAGCTTGATTGCGGCCCGCCGACTCTCCAGTGTCCATCCCTTGTGCACCTGGCTGATCATGAAAACGTGGTAGACCTCGCGGGCTGGCGGTGTTTTCTCGAGGAACTTGGCGATGGGACCGCCATACTGGGCATTGCGCTTGACGATTTCGGCCCAGTCCGGGACCTCGGGCTCACCCCGGTTTTCGATCAGGGCAATGGTCTTGGCCACCACCGTCGGTGATTGCAGGTAGCTTGAAACGCGGATCAACTCGGTGTTCACATCGGCGTGATCGGCGGGCAGATGAGGATCGAGCCAGGCGATCGCGGCCGCGCGTTGTGCTTCATCGGGTTTGCCGAGGCGAATGAAGGTGAGCGCCAGGGCGCGCAGGGTGCCGAGTTGCTGGCCGGTATCGAGCGAGG
The DNA here is from genome assembly GCA_040263955.1 of Verrucomicrobiales bacterium. Lineage (GTDB taxonomy): Bacteria > Verrucomicrobiota > Verrucomicrobiia > Verrucomicrobiales > DEV007 > CALSSN01. The sequence continues at coordinate 4,600 of JBDQJG010000026.1, read as the reverse complement.
CGAAGTCGAGTCCCAGCAGCGCATCGAGCAGGGGAGCCTGGTGCGCGGCCTCGCCGCTGCGCGCGAGGGCCACTGCCCCGGCAATGAGTGCCTGCGGGTTGTTCTCGGCGAGGACCCGCTCTGCCCAGCCGGCAGGATCCTGCGACTCGATGGCGACGCGGGCGGCGTGACGCAGGAAACGGTCGGGGGATCCGAGTTGCGGCCAGGCGGTTTCGACAGCCTGTGGGTCGGCAACACCATGGAAGGCCTCGAGTTCGCGGGCAAGTTTGCGTTCCGGTGTCGGCTCGAGGGCCTTGGCCGGGGCGGTCGATTCGGATCCGACGTAGCGCACCCGGTAGAGGGCGGACTGGGTGCCACGGCCCCCGATCAGGAAGTAGAGGTGGCCGTCGAGCCCGATCTCGGCATCGGTGAGCGGCAGGGGAAGACCGAAGACGAAGGGTTCCTTTTCGCCCGTGTATCCGGCACCGTCCTGCACCGGGTGGACCGCCCAGATCGTCCCAAATGTCCAGTCGAGACCGTAGAGTGCACGCTGGTATTTTTCCGGGAACTTCGCTCCGGTGCCTGCCACGAAGCCGGTCGGTGAACCGGGGCCGATATCGACGACTGCCGGGAGGCTGTCCTCGTAGTAGCTCGGCCATTTGCCGGAGCCACTGCGCCAGCCGTAGTCCGATCCGGAGACGGCGAAGTTGATACGGGTCGGGCGGTACCAGTGGGAACCGACGTCCCACTCCATGTCGGCGTCGTAGGTGAACAGGTCGCCGGCGGAGTTGAGGGTGGCATCATACTGGTTGCGGTAACCGCTCGAGACGATGTCGTGGGTCTTCGTCTCCGGGTCGAAGCGGGAGATCCACCCGCCCGGGGCGAGCAGGCCGCGGGCGTGGCCACGGGCGTCCCACATGCGGTGCAGTAGCAGGTCCTCTTTCCAGGACTGGATGCGGCGGCGGGTGATGCTGTTGGCGTCGGGAAGCCCCGTGTAGTTACCACCCACCAGGTAGAGTTGCTTGCCGGTTTCATCGAGCAGGACCGCGTGGGCGCTGTGCTCCCCGCTTTGACGCGCTCTGCCCTGGGCCACGGCGGTTTCGGGCAGACCGTCGCCGTTGGTGTCGTCGATGCGGTAGAGGGCGCCGGGGTTCTGGTTGAACCAGAGGCTGCCGAAGGCCCACTCAAGTCCCTGCGCGCCACCCGCGATTTTCTTGCCGTCAGGCAGAGAGATCGGCACCGGTTCGACCGTGGCCGCACCGTCCTCGCCGATGGTGATGCGGTGCAGTCCGGAGTTTTTCTGGTCGCAGGCGTAGAAGCGTCCTTCGGGGTCGCGGCACAGCGAGACCCAGGATCCCTGCGTGGCTCTGGGCACAATGTGGACAAGGTCGACCTCGAAGCCCTCGGCGACGGTGAGGGATTCCGGCTGGGTGACCCGGGGTTGCGGATCGGGTTTTGCCGGGGCCGAGGCCGGGGCTGGGGCAGTGTCGGGATGGCAGGGCACGCCCCATGGTTGGACACCGAGGCTGCCGTGGGCTACGAGCGAATCATTCGTCCACGATTCGCCCTCCGCGGTGGCTCCCTTTTCCCAGCCGGTGGAAGCCTGTGTCGAGGAGGTCCATGAGTCCGGACCGCTGAGGACGTGGGTGGTGCTACCATCCGCAGCGGTGATCTCGAGTTTGAGAATGAAACCGGCGGGTCCGCCCTGGTTGGCGCCGCGCACGGCAAGCAGGTTCTCCGCGCCGGCAACCAGGTGCGCGCCGACGTTATCGAGAATCATCGGTGCCTCCCAGTTGCGGATATCGCCGAGTTTTTTGCCGTTGAGCCAGATTTCGCCGGTGTTGTCAATGGTGGTGTAGATGCGGGCACTTTTTATCGCTGCGGGGGCAGTGAAGGTGCGGCGGAAGAAGACGTTCTTGTTGCCGACGTTCTCCCTGGTCCAGATCCATACGGGTTTCGGCTCGGAAGTGATCCATGCCTGGTTCCCACGGTTGTCGGCATGGGAGGGCAGTGCAAACACGGTGGCACTGAGCACAGAGAGAGTGAGGAGAGCGAACTGGCGCGTGGTCATGAATGTCGGGAGATACTTGGGGGGTGAACCGTAACGGCAGAAACGGTCACCATTGGCATACGCTCACCGGCCCGCATTCCTTCCATTCTTTTTGTCGGTCCCACTGCCGAAAGGATCGTCGCCAGATCAGCAGGATCCGGTGGGTCCACCGTAAGTTCACACTGCCTGTCACGGCGGCCGCTTGCCTGCCATGCATGGCAGGTGCTGTCGCCAATATCCAGCCGCAGGAGGATCCCGAAGGCGCGCGAGGTCAAGTCCCCAGTGCCCTTCACGGATCCTGGAAGCTATGGCGCGCGCCTCAGGCGACCGAACCTTCTTCAGCCCTTCTTTTTCAGAGTCTGGAGAACCGTCACGGCCTCGGTCCAGTTTTCCGGTGACCCGGAAAACTGCCCATTCCAGATGCCCTCCTTGTCCCCGATCATGAACAGGGTTTGCACGGATCCGTCTTCCTGGGAGAATGAAACAAAGGAACCCGAGAACTCGTCTCCGGTGATTTTCTCGATCTCGTATTCTTTCGACTTCAGTTTGATTTTCTCGTTCTTCTCCGCTGTGGCCAGGAATCTCTCGGCAAGCTGCTTCACCAGGTCAGGTATCTGATCGATGTTCCCTGCAGCGGGCCATTTGGAGAACATCAGCACGTGCTTGGCTCCATCGCGCCGAGTTACAGTGTAAAATTGAAGGTTCTTTTTGCCCTTGTATTTCACTTCCCACGGCTCCGGGGCCTCGACAATCAATGCCTGGGCGATGTCCTCGGCACGGAGCACAGGCGTTATAAGGAAACTGAGAAGAATCAATGTAAGGAGAGTTTTCATGGGACTGCTGGAGGAAAAATGTACGCAAAAAAAAGTCGCTGCCACCACCGTTTTTCGTGCCCCCGATCGTTCCGTGCAGGCGCCTGAGGTTGTAGGCGAGGCAGACCAGCGCCCATTCGCCCAATACTTTCTCTTTGCCACGCCGGCTGAACCCGCGAAAGCCCATCGCTTCCTTTATGATGCCGAAGACCGGCTCGACGGTGTGGTTGCGCTTTGCGTAGAGATCTGAAGTGGCTCCGTTTGGCGGCACCACTTCACGCGCTTCGGCCCCGCCTCCGGTTTTCGGTCGAAGGCAGGCACTTCGGGGATAGCGCCTGGCTGCGAGCAAACCGCTGATGCGACCTCGCAGGCGTGCTGGAGAACTGAACGCATCTCTTCGCCACGTAACAGCCCGACGAGGAACGCGGCGGTGAACGAGTCGCCCGCACCGACGGTATCGACGATTTCGGCAGGGATACCTGGTTGCTCGATGGTGTTTTCAGCCGTGACGAAAAGCGCGCCCTCCGCACCCCGGGTCATCACGATCGCTTCCAGCTCGAAATGTGTTGCGATGTCGCGAAGGGAGGATGTCGCATCTTTCGCCGCCGAAATCTCGCAGGCCTGGACGATGGCTTCCAGTTCGTCATCACTGAGTTTGAGGACATCGGCGTGCTCGATGGATTTACGGATCAACTCCGGTGAGAAGAAGGGGGGACGCAGGTTGATATCGAGAATCCGGAGCACCCCGGCGGCCTTCGCCACATCGAGCGCACGCCGGATGGTGGCACGAGATACGGCACTGCGTTGACCAAGTGTTCCGAAATAAACCGCATTTGCTTCACTGATCTTCGCGGCCAGATCTGGTGACCATGTCACATGATCCCACGCCGCATTCTCGTGGATCGTGAAGCGCGGCTTGCCTGCGCCATCAAGTTCGATTCCCACGGTGCCGGTCGGCTGCTCCGGGGCAACCTGGGCGAGGCTCGTGTCGATCGCGAATCTGCCAAGAATCCCGATGGCGGCCTGTCCGCGTGCATCATCGCCCACGGCACTCACCATCGTCACCTCCGCACCGAGTCTTGCGGCGTGATAGGCAAAGTTGGCCGGCGCGCCGCCGAAGCGCTCGCCGTAGGGAAAGAGATCCCAGAGGACCTCGCCTATGGAGATAATACGGGGGTGCTTCATGCCTCAACTGATCCGAGTTGGTGCTCGATCTCCTCGAGTGGCCGGCCCTTGGTCTCCGGCACCTTGAGTTTGACCCAGCGAAGCGGTTTCGGGCTGTAATCCTTCATGTAAGCATCATATGCCGGGAGCAGCCGATGGAAATGGCTCTTATTCCGTTCATTTTGTAACAGATTATGGTGTGTATCGAGACGCCCAGGTGAGAATAAGCATTTCGAGTAAGGGTTCCGGAAAGGTCCGTCCCCCGGCGTTTATGATGTGGAATGATTTGGCCAGCGATCCGGAACGGAATTGGCACCGGCAGTGGTTCGGGCTCGAGTTCGCCCCTGAGGCCGCTTTCAACGTTCGGGTTATCGGTATCCGGGAGCCGCTCTTCAACCGCGACGTGCATTGGCCCGCAGGAACTGGCGACTGGCTCGTTATGCTTTTCCATGAGCCGACGCGGCTCGATCCCGACAACCCGGAGCCCTCGCATCCGGTGATGAGCCTGGTGATCTGGCCCCCGGGGGCCGCGCAATTTTACAGCTGGGGAAATGAGGTGGGCACGGAGGCTCATTCCTGGATGCACATCGAGGGC
>JBDQJG010000025.1:0-23741 GCA_040263955.1 Verrucomicrobiales bacterium | reverse complement strand
GCCCCCGTTGCCCGCTCCTGTGGGGGGGAGCCGGGGGGGCCCCGGGCCCGGGCCCCCGCCGGGGTCGCCAACCCACGGGGGTTGCTTTTCCCCCGGGGCACCGCGGGGGCCAACGGCCACCCGCACCATTGATCGGGAACTTCTGTCGAGTGCCTACAGCGAGCTGGCGAGGTGCTGCGATACGGTATTGGTGGAAGGCGCGGGAGGCTGGGAAGTGCCTCTGGCCGCCGGTGTCACCATGGCTGATCTCGCTGTGCAATTCGCCTTGCCGGTGGTGGTGGTGGTCGATAATCGCCTGGGCGCTCTCAATCACACGCTGCTGACCGTAGCCGCCATCGCGGGCAGGGGCCTCACGTGCGCGGGGGTGATTCTCAATCACACTGCAGATGAACGGGACGTCGCCAGCCTGACCAATCGGAGGATTCTCGAGGATTATCTCGATGTCCCTGTTTTGTTCGAGGTTCTGTGTGGCGAGGATGCGCTCGATCCGCTTATGATCGAGTTTCTGGATTCTGCTTGAGCGGTGGTTGCGGCAGTGACTGGGGGTCGGCTTCGGTGTCACCCGGATCGGTATCGATTGCGTCTCCGGTTGCATCGAATGCTTGCAGTGGCCGGACGAGGTTGGCCGGAAGGGGGCGGACCCGCTCGAAGACATTCGGCCCCAGTTCGGTGGCCTTGAGGTATGCGCCGCGGAACATTTCCATCTTGGCATCGATATTATCGACGTAGTGAAGCAGTTGCGCCTCAGGGGTTTTCGGGACCGTTGGTGACCCGAAAGCGTGCTCCCCATGATGCGAGGCAATCAGGTGAAGAAGATGCATGCGCACTTCCGCGGCAGCGGGCTGGCCAGCTGCCCAGCTCTCGCCGTTGCGCTCCTCCGCCTCCCGCCAGAGTCGGTTGACCACTTCCATGCCGAGGGGAATGTGCCCGATGAGTTCTCCCAGTTCTGAATAGGGCATGGCGAAGCCGTTCTCTGGCAGGCAGTTTTCCCAAAGTTTGCCGCAGTCGTGGAACAGCACGCCGGTGAGGACAAGGTCCCGGTTTACTTCCGTGTAGACCGCGCAGAGAGCATCGGCCGAGCGCATCATCTGTGCCACGTGTTCGACCAGTCCGCCGCGACGGGCGTGGTGGTATTCGCGAGCTGCTGCGGTTCTCTTGAAGCGTTCGCCGAACAGTTCAAGAAATGCGGTTGCCAGCGTTCGCAGCCGCGGATCTTTCAGTTTCGCCACCTGTGCCAGGATGTAGGCGTAGTCCTCCTGTTGCCGGTTCGCGAACTGTTCTCCGGCTGCGAGCAGGGTCGCGATTTCTTCGCTGGCCAGTTCGCGAAGTTTCCAGTCCTGCGACTCGAGACCGAACTTGCCGCTGGTCCAGTGTCCAGTGACGCTGATGAAGGCGCCGGCTTCCAGCGTGCCGGCAAGGACGAAATTCGGGTGATTGTCCCACACCTTGATCGGCATGAAGTCGGCGACATCTCGCAACATCCAATCGACAAAGGGCTTGCCCCCCTTGGTGGTTTTCTTCGTCACTTTTTCAATTTGCGCGTGCACAGTGGCCGGGTGCGGCGCACCATCCTTGGCCAGCCGCTTGAGATCGGCTATGGTCAGGTGGGCGATGTCGTCGGGTAGAGTCATGACCTGCACCCTGTCCTGCCCCATGGCGGCTGACAATCCCGAAGATCGAAGAGATGTCCGATTTCAAGCTGCAAAGTGATTATAGCCCGGGCGGGGACCAGCAACAGGCGATCGAGAAGCTCTCGAAGTCGATCCGTGCCGGCAATCGCCACCAGACACTTCTTGGGGTCACGGGATCGGGCAAGACGTTCACCATGGCCAATATCATCGCCGCCACCGGGCGCCCTACCCTGGTGATGTCTCATAACAAGACGCTCGCCGCGCAACTGTATTCCGAGTTCAGGAATTTTTTTCCCGCAAATGCTGTCGAGTATTTCGTTTCCTATTTCGACTATTACCAGCCGGAGGCCTATATCCCCCGCTCCGACACCTACATCGAGAAGGACTCTTCCATCAATGAAGAGATCGAACGCCTCAGGTTGTCTTCCATGGGGGCGCTGCTCACCCGCAGGGATGTCATTGTGGTGGCCTCGGTCTCCTGTATCTATGGATTGGGCTCACCCGAGGATTACGAGGGCATGATGCTTGCCGTTGCGCAAGGCATGGAGATTGAGCGCGAGGAGTTCTTGCGGCGGCTCGTCGGCATGTTGTACGAGCGCAATGATATCCTTTTCGAGCGGGGAAAATTTCGGGTGCGGGGGGACGTGGTGGAGGTGTTTCCAGCGTATCTCAAGGACGAGGGCATCAGGGTCGAATTTTTCGGTGACGAGATCGAGCGTATTTCTTCGATCAACCCGCTGACCGGAACCGCCGCCGGCAGTATGCCACAGTACACCTTTTATCCGGCCAAGCAGTTTGTTACCCCCGCAGACAAGCTGCACAAGGCAATCCGGGCGATCCGGGAGGAACTCGATCTGCGGGTCGCAGAGTTCGAGAGCGAGGGAAAACTGCTTGAGGCGCAGCGCATCAAGATGCGCACGGAATATGATCTCGAGATGATGGCCGAGATGGGATTCTGCCAGGGAATCGAGAATTATTCGCGGCATCTCTCAGGCCGTCAACCGGGAGCGACTCCCGGCACGCTGCTGGATTTTTTTCGTGGCGATTTTCTTGCCATCATCGACGAAAGTCACGCCTCCATTCCGCAGATCGGCGGGATGTTCGAGGGGGACCGCTCGCGCAAGACCACGCTTGTCGAGCATGGATTCCGCCTGCCCAGCGCACTCGATAATCGTCCACTGCGCTTCGATGAGTTCATGGCCAAGGTGCCGCAGTGTCTCTATGTCAGCGCGACCCCGGCTCGATTCGAGATCGATAACAGCCGTGTCGGCAATGCCAGTTACGTTCCGCCGGTCAAGAGGCAGAAGGGGGCCGGATTCGCTCCGCCGGCACGCCATGTTCCCCGCATTTCGGGAAGTTCTCAGCCGGTCGATGCGTTCAATGTTACCACGCCCGGAAGAGACCTGGTGGTCGAGCAGATCATTCGGCCCACCGGTTTGCTGGATCCGGTCATCCACCTGCGGCCACTCGGCGGCCAGATCGATGAGACCATCGAGCTGTGTCGCACTCGGGTGGAAGTTAGTCAGCGCGTGCTGATCACCACGTTGACCAAGCGGACTGCCGAGGATCTGACCGACTACCTGCGCGAAATCGGTTTGAAGGTGCGTTACATGCACGCCGATATCGATGCCATCGAACGCGTGGAAATTCTGCGAGCGTTGCGCGCGGCTGAATTTGATATCCTTGTCGGTATCAACCTGTTGCGGGAGGGCCTGGATCTTCCGGAAGTTTCATTGGTGTGTATTCTCGATGCCGACAAGGAGGGCTACCTGCGCAGCGCCACTTCGTTGATCCAGACTGCCGGTCGTGCAGCCCGTCATGTCGAGGGAGAGGTCTATCTGTTTGCGGATCAGGTCACGGGATCGATCCAGCAGCTTCTCGATACCACCGAGTACCGCCGAGCCCGGCAACTTGAACACAATGAGAAGCACGGCATCACGCCGCGCTCGGTTGTGCGGGCCGTCCAGGAAAGTCTCCACGCCGCCACCGTGGCGGCCGGCTCGGCGGTTGTCTCCTCGGTGGTCGCCGACACTGGTGAAGACATTGATCTGATCGAGGTGATCCGCGAGATGGAAGGAGAAATGCAAGAGGCTGCCGCGGGCCTGGAGTTCGAGAAGGCTGCGTTACTTCGTGATCAGATAGCGGAGTTGCAGCGCCAGGTCGGGAATCAAGCAAGCAACTGAGGCGAGATCCACGCGCCGCGGGGATCCACACGGGGAGCGCCAACGCTTCATGACGCGCCTGCGTTGCCGGGGGCCACCGGAGTTGCAACTCGGCTGGCTGGCGATCCCGCGGGTGTCAGGGGATGGGCGGCAGCTCTTGTTTCGGCTCCTCGGACTTTTTGATGGGATTCTGCAGCGTGTATCCCTCCTTGTGAGCCATATAGCCGCCGGCCGCAGCGCCGCCGAGCAGCGCGGCAGCACAGCCACTTAAGGCGAGGGGAAGAGAAATACAGGCAAGGATGAGTACGAGCAAGGATCGCTTCATAATCAGAGAGTCTAGCAGGTTTGGAATCCCTTGCAAAAGTGTTATGCGCTGATCAATGCGGTCGGCTACTCAGGTAATTTCGAGGGTCGTCTGGGAGGAGATTTGCAATCGTCTCAGGCGCTCTATTTTTCTTTACACCGCATGGGTTTGCACGCTTCTTCCTGTCCCCGAAAGGCAAACGAGCACCCGTCACATTTTTATTCTTCGATGGAGTCAGAGTCCACATTAAACCGCAGCAACGCAGCTGGCATCCTCCAGGTGGAAGAATTGCCGGAGAAAGCCTTTGTCGTGCTGCCCTCGTCACTGCCCGCACGGGGTTTCGTTGAGCTGATCAAGTTCCTGCGGTCATCGGGCAAGAAGCCGTGCCTGCTCGCATTTGCGGCAGACGAACTCGATCCGGTTCTGGCAGCCGAAGCCGCATCCGTGGGCTCAATTGTTCACCTCCAGGAGGAGACGTTGCAGGCAGATCTGGATGCAGCCCTGACGCCCGGGACGGCCGGTATTTTTCTGCCTCGTGCGGCCCGAATGCGTGTCGGCGGATCCATTTCCACACCCCCTGAGGCATTGGCTGATCTTCTCGCCGGCGGGAAGCCGGTGCTGCCGCTGCACGTGGTGATCGCTGCGGATCAGCGTCTGGGTGCCGATCCTGGAGCCGGTGAGCCGGAACTGTATCTCTCCTTTGGGCGCCTTCTCGAGGGCGACTCGCTCACGCTGCCTGCTTTGCAGGAGGCCGTGCTGCTGGCCGGCGAGGCGGCGTTTTCGAGCAAGCCATTCTTCCGGGGGCACCTGGGGCGTGCTCTGTTGAGTGGGATCAAGCGATATGGCAGCAAGGTGTCACTCTTTGATGGCACGGATGACTCGGAGCTGCGGTACGACAAGGTGCTTGCCGCCGCGCTTGCGCTGTCGCGACTGTTACGCAAAGAGACGACCAACAAGCGGGTCGGAATCATTTTGCCGCCGGGCAAGGGAGCCGTGATTGCCAATCTGGCGGTCGCGCTGGCCGGCAAGGTGCCGGTCAATCTCAATTTCACGGCGTCACATGAGGCGATCAATTCGGCGATCCGCCAGGCCGGACTGGACAAATTTGTAACCGCTGATCCCTTCGTCAGGCGGATGCCCGGGTTTCCGTGGCCCCGGAATCGGGACCTGGTTCTCATTGACCGGATTCTTCCCAAGCTGAAGGCGAGTATCGTCCGCTGGTTGATCGTATCGAAGCTGCTGCCGGCTGGAAAACTGGCTGATCTGATCGGCCTGCCGAAGGAGGCGGGTGATGACGAGGCGACGATCATTTTCACCAGTGGGAGTTCCGGGGAGCCGAAGGGAGTGTCACTGACCCATCGCAATATTCTTGCCAATTGCACGCAGTTCGGGGTGCGGCTGGGTCTGGGACAGGATGACAGAGGGCTGGGATGCCTGCCGCTGTTCCACAGCTTCGGGTTCACCGTCACGCTCTGGTATCCGTTGTTGGAGGGAATTTCCTGGGTCTTTTATCCCAACCCGATGGACGCGCCGAAGCTCGCTGAGCTGGTTCAGAAGCACCGCTGCACGATCATGCTTTCAACTGCCACGTTTTTGCGCGGCTTTTTCCGCAGGGTCAAGCGTGAGCAGCTGGCAACGCTGAAATACACGGTTGTGGGGGCAGAGAAGCTGCCTGTGAAAGTCGCCGACACTTTTCGTGAGAAATTCGGCAAGGACGTGTTCGAGGGCTACGGGTTGACCGAGACGGCACCGGTAACCAATTTCAACCTGCCGGACCTCGAACCATCCTGGGAGAAGCAGTCCGTGGTTCCCAGTTATCGGTTGGGCACGGTCGGGCTTCCCGTCAGCGGCCTGGCGGTGCGCATCGCGCATCCGGATACCGGCGAGTTTCAGCCGGTCGATCAGTCCGGTATAATCTGCCTGAAAGGCGCCAATGTTTTCGGAGGCTATTGCAACGACCCGGAGCGCAGCAGTGAAGTGCTCAGGAAGGGTTGGTTTTTTACCGGTGACATCGGCCGGATCGAGCCGGACGGCTTTCTCGTAATCGAGGGACGGACCTCGCGCTTCTCGAAAATCGGGGGCGAGATGGTTCCCCATGAGACGCTCGAAGAAAGTATCGTCCGGATCATGGACCTGGAATCGGAAACTGAGCGCAAAGTGGCTGTTTCGGCCGTCCCCGATGACAAGAAGGGAGAGGCGATTGTGCTGCTCAGTTGCGTTTCAGGAGACCTGCTCGGCACGGAAGTCATCACCCTGCGTTACAAATTGATCGATTTAGGCATCCCTTCCCTGTGGACTCCTAAGGAGATCATTCCGGTGAAGGAGATTCCGGTGCTTGCCAGTGGCAAACTCGACATCAAGGCCTGCCGTGCGCTGGCCTGCGAGTTCCTCGGTATCCGAATCGAGGCGGGTTGAGTAGTAGGCGGTCACCAAGGTTGTTGTTTGCTTCGTCATGATCGTTCCTCTTGCCCGCTGGATGGAGGAGGCGCTGTATGATCCGGATTGCGGTTATTACACCAGCAGGATCACTACGGTCGGGGCGAGGGGAGATTTTTCCACCACCGCCACCATTACCCCGTGGCTGGGAAAGGCTCTGTGGAAGTGGATCGATGAGGAACTGGCGGGTCATGGGGATGCTGTGCGGGACGTCATCGAGATCGGCGCCGGGGATGGCTCGCTCATGGCCTCGGTTCTGCGAGCCCGCGGCTGGAGCTGGAGGACAAGGAAGTTGCGTTTCCATGTCGTGGAGCGCAGTGCAGTGCTCGAGAAACGGCAGAGATCCAGGTTGGCTGGCAAGTCGATTACTTGGCATCGCTGCATGCGGGAGGCATTGGCGGCCTGCGCTGGCCGGGCCCTTGTATTGAGCAACGAGGTGATCGATGCTTTCCCTGTCGTGCAGCTCTGCTGGTCGGGTGAGCAATGGATGGAGCTGTGTCTTGATACCTCGCACAACCCGCCTGTGGAGCATTTGCGGCCGGCCTTGCAGCGGCTCACCCGGGAGGATTTGCCGGATGTCGCGACATGGCCGCGGCCGCCGCGCGCGGGTCATCGCGTCGAACTGCATCTGCCCTGTCGCGACTGGCTGGCGTCGTGGCTGCCGCAATTGCGTACCGGCAGCCTGTTGACTATTGATTACGGGGCTGAGTTCCCCGATTTGCCATGCGGGCGTCCGGGCGGCACCCTGCGCGGTTACCTGCTTCACCAGCGCATCGAGGGCCCCGATCTCTACCTCAACAAGGGCCGGCAGGATCTGACATCGGATGTCAATTTCTCTGATCTTCAGCGCTGGGGAGAGCAGCTCGGGCTGGTGAACCTGCCGCTTGAAACGCAGCGGGACTTTGTGTTGCGGATGCTGCCAGGCCTGGGGTCAAGTCGGGACCCGGCGGTGCGGGTAGTCACGCATCCCGAGGGCGCCGGGACCGCCTTCAAGGTATTGCGACAGCGCAAGGGTGGAGGCCTGGGCGAGTCGGCCGGCCAGCGAATGCAGTCCTGATCCTGAAACCGAGACAGGAACCACGAAAAGCACGGAATCGCACGGAACAAGGGCCGGCTACAAAGATTCGGCAGCTCATCTGAAAAGTGATGTTTGAAAAGGTCAACGACCGTCTCAATTTCCGTCTCTTCCGTTGATCCCGTGGTTAGATCATCACGGTATTTGGGCTGATCAGCGTTCCTCGAACTGTTTGCGCCAGTAATCGAGGCGCTCGGTGATGCGTTGCTCCATGCCGTTGGCGCTCGGTTGGTAATATTGCCTCCCTTCCGGCAGGTAGGCCTGCGGGATGTAGCCGCCTTCTGCATCGTGGGCGTATTGATACTGCAGGTCTTCGGCTGCCGTCCCTGAGGCCTCGGCGAGCTTCTTGCGTGTCGGCGTGCGAAGGTGGGGCGGCACGGCCAGGGTCCTGCCCTGCTCGACGTCTTTCATGGCGGCGTTGATGGCGGCGTAGGCTCGGTTGCTTTTCGGCGCGGTGGCCAGGTAGATCGCGGCGTGGGCGAGCGGAATGCGGGCTTCGGGCATACCGACAAATTCGACAGCCTGCTGGGCGGCAACGGCCACGCGCAAGGCATTGGAGTCCGCCAGACCGATGTCCTCGCTGGCGCAGATAACGATGCGGCGGGCGATGAAGCGGATGTCCTCACCGGCATAGAGCATCTTGGCCAGCCAGTAGACGGCGGCGTCCGGATCGGAGCCACGCATCGATTTGATGAAGGCACTGACCGTGTCGTGGTGGGCGTCGCCATCACGGTCGTAGACCACCTGCTTGCGCTGGATCGACTCCTCGGCTACCGCGAGGTCGATCTGCACCTGGCCCGCGTCGTCCGGTTCAGTGGTCAGCGCGGCCAGCTCCAGCGAGGTGAGGCATTTGCGCGCGTCTCCATCGGCGGCAGTGGCCAGGTGGGCACGGGCTTCCGCCGTGATCGAGATGCTTCGTCCGCCGAATCCGTGATCTTCATCAGCCAGGGCCCTGTCGATGAGTTGCTCGAGATCAATGTCCTCGAGCGGCTCGAGCTGGAAGACCTGGCTGCGGCTTACCAGCGGGCTGTTGATGTAAAAGTAAGGATTATGGGTGGTTGCGCCAATAAATCGCAGCGTGCCGCGCTCGATGTAGGGCAGCAGGACATCCTGTTGGGATTTGGAGAAGCGATGGATCTCGTCAACAAACAGGGTGGTATGCTCTGCGCGCAGCCGGCTGCGGGCGGTGGCTGCCTCCGCCGCCTGGCGGATGTCCGCGACGTTGCTTTCGACTCCCGAGAGGTTCACGAAGCGGGCCCTTGTTCGTCTGGCGATGATTTCAGCCAATGTCGTCTTGCCCACGCCGGGTGGACCGTAGAAGATGAGACTGGTGAAGCGGTCAGCCTCGATGGCGCGGCGCAGCAGTCGCCCCTCTCCGAGCAGGTGTTGCTGGCCGACGTAGTCAGCGAGGGTTTCCGGCCGCATTCGGGTAGCCAGCGGGATGGCATCGTCGGCAGGGTGCGCCCGCGCAGCGTCGCTGGCGGTACCGGAGGCAGCTGCCTCGTCATCATCGATGAAGAGCTCGTTCAAGGAGGGCAGGATCGCGGAGGGATTGATGCTTGGCAACTCAAGCGATCATCGCGGGCAAGATCTTGAACCGGGAAAAATCCTCTGCTCTGGCTGTGGTGACGCACATGAACCGGCAGAGGCAGTCAGCCAGCGTCATTCGGAGACTCATCTTGATTCAGTCATTGCCGAGAGCCTCGGCCTGATTAGCTTGGGCGGGTGTGGATTTCGAAAAAAGCCGAGTATGCCATGCGCGCGGTGGTGACCGTGGCGCGTTCAGCCGGAGGAGGTGCCATGCCGTTGGCTGAACTGGCGGCGGCCGAGGGCATTCCCCTGCGGTTTCTCGAGCAGATTGTGCCGCTGCTCCGCAGGGGGGGTATTCTCGAGAGCCGACGCGGGTCGGCGGGGGGATATTTTCTCGCTCGTTCAGCATCGACAATCTCCCTGGCGGAAATTCTCGAACTGGTCGACGGGCCGGTGCAATTCATGGGCTCAGCGGGAAGTGCCGCCTCCTCCGGTGCCACCCTGGCGGCGATTTTCGCGGATATCGAAAACGACGTTACTGCCGGACTGGCTTCCGTGACCATCGATGAAGTTGTAGCCCGTCATGCCAGTGATGAAGGAGGAATGGCGTATGAGATTTGAAAGATTTGCAGGAGCTTTGTCTGGCGAGGAGCCTGGCAGTTGAACTCTCGAATTGCAGCATCGCCAGAGGAGAACGCGTGGCACCGCTGGTGTAGTTGCTCAAAACCGGATCACAGTGGAAAAGTTCAAGGACATCGCCCGGGCATTTCGGTGCAGTGGCACCTATCTTGGAGAGGACCCCTACGGCTCGGGCCACATCAATGATACCTTCCGGGTCAGTTACGAGGAAGCAGATGGCCGGCAGGTGCACTACATTCACCAGCACGTCAATCGCAGGGTGTTCGCCGACGTTCCCGCCCTGATGGACAACATCGGCCGGGTGACCCGCCACCAGCGTCACAAGCTCGAAGAGGCTGGTGTGCCGGATCTGGCTCGCCGCGTCCTGACGCTGGTGCCCACCGTGGAAGGGGAGGACTATCATATCGATGTCGATGGCGAGTACTGGCGCACGTTCGAGTTTATCGAAGGCGCGCTCGGTCACGATGAGGTGGAGAACCTGGGTCAGGCCTTCGAGGCGGCCCGCGCCTTCGGTGTCTTCCAGTGCCAGCTGGCCGATCTGCCTGATCGCCTGCATGAGACGATTCCGAAATTTCATGACACGCGGTCGCGGTTCGAGGACCTCCGGCGGGCGGTCGCGCAAGACAGCTACGGCAGGGTTGCGGAAGTTGGTCGGGAGATCGATTTCGCGCTCTCACGCGAGGAGATCGCCGGTGTGGTGCTCGACCTGATGGCCTCGGGTGAAATTCCTGAGCGGGTGACCCATAATGATACCAAGCTCAACAACGTGCTTATCGATACCGATACCGGGGAGGGGCTCTGTGTCATTGATCTGGACACCGTCATGCCGGGATCGGTGCTCTACGATGTGGGCGACATGATCCGCACCACCACTTCGAGCGCGCCGGAGGATGAAACCGAGCTCTCCGGAGTCGAGATGGAGATCGACTATTTCGAGGCGATCGTGAAGGGCTATCTCGAGTCTGCGGGTGGATTCCTGGCTCCTGCCGAGCGTGAGCTGATACCCTTTTCCGGTCGACTCATCACCTACGAAGTCGGCATCCGTTTCCTGACCGACTACCTGCAGGGAGATGTGTATTTCAAGACGCATCGTGCGGGACAGAATCTTGACCGCTGCCGCAGGCAGTTTCGCATGGTAGAATCCATCGAGCGCCAGATGGATGCCATGCAGCGTATCGTCGATGCCTGTTGAGCGGGTTTGGTGAAAGACCGAGCCGCTTGAGTCGTTTTTATGGCAGCGACCAGTAGCGTCGTCGACCTGTCATGATGCGCGCGCTCTTCCCTGGTTTAGTGTTCCTTCTCGCTTACGGTTCGGTCCATGCCGTCGAGCCGGTGGCCCCGCCCAACATCGTGGTCATCATCAGTGACGACCAGGGTTACGGTGACTACGGCTTCATGGGGCATGAGGTCATCCAGACTCCCCGCCTTGACCGGCTTGCGCAGGAGAGCCTGCTGTTCACCCGGGGCTATGTGACCACCGCACTCTGCAGCCCGTCGCTGGCCACCATGCTGACCGGCCAGTATCCGCACCAGCATGGCATTACCGGGAATGATCCGGCGAACAAAAAGCCACGCGGGCCGTGGATCGAGCGCTTTGCCCGCAGCCCGCAACTCCCCGCCCTGCTTGGAGAAGCCGGCTATCTTTCGCTGCACACCGGAAAATATTGGCAGGGTGACCCGGCTGTGTCCGGATTTACCCACAGCATGGGAGCGACCGGGCGCCACGGGTCGGAAGAGTCGCTGGGTATCGGGCGCAACGGTATGCAGCCGATTTATGACTTCATTGCCGAGGCGCAGTCGCAGCAGAAGCCGTTCCTCGTCTGGTATGCCCCGTTCCTGCCCCATACACCGCACACGCCGCCTGAGCGCTTGCTCGCCAAGTATCGCGGGAAGGGAGGAAGCCTCGCCAATGACAAGTACTTCGCCATGTGCGAGTGGCTCGATGAAACCTGCGGGCAGCTGCTCGACCATCTCGACTCCGAGGGCCTGAGCGAAAATACCTTGGTGCTCTATCTTTGCGACAACGGCTGGGGTTCCGTGGGCAAGGGCAGTGTCAAGGCGACGCCGCACGAGCTCGGGGTGCGCACACCGATCATGATCCGTTGGCCCGGCCGGGTCGAGCCACGCAGGGAAGAGACCAGCCTGGCCAGCAATCTCGACCTCGCACCGACCGTGCTGCGGGCCTGCGGGGAGCAGGTGCCTGCGGAGATGGAAGGCATCGACCTGCGGGATGAGCGGGCGGTGACAGGGCGCGAAACCTTGTTCCTGGAGAATTTCGCCCACGACATGCTGGACGCAGAGCGACCGGCCGCCAGCCTGCGTGCCCGCTCCCTGATCAAAGGGCACTGGAAATTGACGCTCTGGCAGGATCCCCAGCCGGAGCTGGTATTCCAGAATTGGAGGATGCTTGCGCCGAAAGAAAAGATCCTGCTGTTCGACCTCGCCCGGGACCCGTTGCAGCAGCGCAACCTGGCCGCCGAGCAGCCGGAAAAAGTCGCCTCCATGCGTGCCGATTTGGATGCGTGGTGGGCAACACAGGGGTCAGTCAAAGATTATTGACTGTTGCGACCCATTGCTGGTGCTCGAGCGATTTCTCAGTGGCTCCATTCTCGTAGCGTCGCACCTGTTGGCTCACGTTGCCCGCTGTCCGGTAACCGACCGCGCTGGCAATCCATTTCTGCGAGATCGAAGTCTTGCGCCAGAGCGCCCACGCAACAGCGGTTCGCCGCGAGTCGCCCCGGCTGAGTTCTTTGATGGCATCGGCTGATTGAAGGCCGAAGTGTCTGGTGCCCATAGCCAGCAACCTTGAGGCAGCGTCCTCGGTTTGAGCATGACCCAGCACGCTCGCGCGGTAGGTTGTGTTTTCGGTTTTGTTGTCCTGCTGGTTTTCTTCGCCCTCGGCGAGGAGTTTCAGGAGGCGCTCCTTGAATTCCAGGCTGCCCCAGTACCAGCCACGCCTCAGATTGTTGCGCAGGCTCTGGTCCTTGATGTGCGCCAGCCCGCATCTCTTGGGCGATTGTTCTGAAGCAATCCTGTCATCAAGATCCTGCACCAATTGCCTGCGTCCCGTCAGGGTGTCTTCATAGCCCATGATCGCGAGGCCCTCGGTGGCCGCCATCCACTCCGGTCGCCTGGTTTCCGGAAGCGCGTAGCAGCCTGTCACGCTGCTCCATGGATAGTCGAGGATACTCTCGTTGCGCCGACTTGCGACCTTGCCGGAGCGGGCGGGATTGAGGTGGATGTAGTCGATCAGGGTTGGCAGGTAGCCGTCTTGGTTCTGGCTGTCCACCAGCACGGATTTGTAGCGGTCACCGAACAGCCGGCCCCAGGCGTGGTGCCTCACGTTGAATCGGCGGGTGTAGGTGTTTTGCAGCCAGCTCATCCCTTCCACGAGATTGCCGCGCGGGGTGCTCAAGGCGAGGTGGTAGTGGTTGCCCATGAGCACCCAGGCATAGACCTTGAAGCCTGCTCTCTCACAGGTTTGCGCGAGAGTTTTCAGGAACAGGAGATGATCCTGTTCATCGATGAAGATCCTCGCCTTGCGGTTTCCCCGTGCCAGAACGTGGTAGGTGGCTCCCTCGAATTCTATGCGTGGTTGTCGGGGCACCCTGTATCCTCAATGCAGGGCAAAAATTGTCAATAATCTTTGACTGACCCCTCATTTGTCCTTGGGGAGGCGGGAGAGGATGGTGTTGAGGCTTTTTTCGAGGGTGCGCAGGCGGTTTTCGATTTGCCCGAGCTTACTGACAATTTGTTGCTCCTGTTCGATCATTTCCTCTTCTTCTCGGGCGATGAGAAATGCTGAGAAAGAAGCCGTTATGTGTGAGAACAGCCCAAGCCCCAGGAGCATCAGGAAGCCGCCGAAAATTCTACCCTGTGGACTTGCTGGAACGAGGTCGCCGTAGCCGACAGTCGTCACGGTGACCCATGCCCACCAGATGCCGTCCCATGGGCTATCGATAGCCGGGTCGATACCGGCGATCAGGATACCGGCCATGAGGATGACGAGGCAGGCGACGAATAGAGTCAATCCAAGATGGTTGCGCCGCAGCAGGACCCGGGTTGTCGCGGACATTTCAAGGAGTACGCTGAAAAGCAGCAGAACACGCAGGGTTCTGAGGATGCCGCCGTATGGGTGTCCGTCCCACAGCAGGGGAATGCCGATGGCAATGATCAGCAGGTTCATCCAATTGGTCAGCAGGTAGCGTCGGCGCGCCTTCACCGCGAGGGTCAGCACGATGGTCTCGATGAGGAAAAAGAACCAGATGACCCTGCTGGTGTGGTCAGCCCATTCGTGTGGGTAGCTACTCTTTGAAATTAAGTACCACTCGACCACCATCCAGATGGCGAGAAGAAGCATGGGAAACTCGAAGAGAACTCCGAGCCGTTTGGCACGCTGGTGTTCGTCCTCAGCCACGCCCGCGAGGCCGACCAAGCTGGAGAGTGATTTCCTGGTCACGGTAAGAGGTGCAACACCACTGAGTGTAATCAGACTTGGGTGTGCTGCCAAGCCCGGTATTTGAAAGAGTCGATCCGTTGCATCGACATCACGATAAAAATCGTCGTTTTTTCAGGCAAATGGAGCCTCCGTGTGGAGAGTTGGTTACGAAGAAAGAGTTCGATCGTTCATGAAAAACCCCGAACGTGACAGGCAGGATCAGTTCCTTCGTCTCTATGTGGAGCACGAGGAGGCGCTGCGAGGTTTTGTGCGTTCGCTGGTGGTGACTCTTGAGGATGCGCGCGAGGTGATGCAGAACACCGCCGTGGTGCTGTGGACGAAATTCGACCAGCTCGAATCTCCGGCGGATTTCCGCCGCTGGGCTTTCGGGGTGGCGCGCCTGGAGGCACTCATGTTCCGGCGTGATCGGGCGCGCGATCGCCACGTCTTCAGTGACGATCTGATCGCTATGCTCGAGGAGGAGGCGGAAGAAGAGGCGGAAAACGCCGGACTGGAAGCGCGCGCCCTGCGGCATTGCCTGGCCAAGTTGCCCGAGAAGCAAAAGACGTTGGTCATGGCAGCCTACGCCCCTGGCGTGCGTATTGACGAGATGGCTCGATCCACGGGGCGCACCCCGATGGCGCTCTACAAGACCCTGCACCGCATTCGCATGGTCTTGGCCGATTGCATTCGCGACTGCCTGCAGCGAGAGGAGGGACTGGCGTGAAATCCGCGGAAAAAGAGCTGGAGCTGGTCCGTCGCTACCTCGGTGGGGAGGCGACCCGCGAGGAGGTCGATACCCTGGAGGGCCGCATGCGCGAGGACGCGCAACTGCGCCGGGATTTTCTCGCCTGTGCCCGTGTCGATGCGGCACTCACCGGGGCTACCGGTGAAGAGAAAGCGCTGGCGCTGCTCGAACCGGAGATGCCTGCCGTCGCCAGCCCGCGAGCCTGGCTGCCATGGGCTGCCCTGGCGGCAGTGCTGTGCGTGGCGGTGCTGCTGGGCATCGAGTTTCGGCAGCAGGAGCAGGCCCCGGCTGGGCAGTCACCGGTAGCCAGGTTTGGCGAGCTCAAAGACTGCCGTTGGACGGATCCCTCAGCAAGTCACCAGCCCGGAGAGCTCCTTGTCAGCGGGCGGCGTCTCGAGTTGTCCAGTGGACAGGCGGAAGTGCTTTTCGATACCGGCGCGCGCATGCGGCTCAGCGGTCCGGCCAGTGTCGAGCTGCGCTCGTCCTGGGGCATTTTCCTCGCCTTGGGCAGTGCCTGGATCGTCGCTGACACACCTCAGTCGAAAGGCTTCACAGTGGAGACTCCGAGCTCGACCTTCATCGATATCGGCACTGCGTTCAGTGCCACCGTCTCGCCGGACGGACGCAGCCGTCTCGAGGTCTCCGAGGGAGAGGTCGATGCCATCACCGACCGGGAAGTCGGGCCGCGCCGCCTGCGCAAGGGTGAGACACTGTACGTCGAACCCGGTGAGCGGAAAATCCTGAGCCTGCTCGAGCCAGGTGAAGGCACCCCGGCATTCCGCTTCCCGACCATCGAGCCGCCGAGCGGCAGCGACTACGCCGACCGCTCCTCGGGCAAGGCCAGGGTTCGGAAGGTCTACGGCAGGCTCTCGGAAGGCGGCCCACGCAAGGGAGGGCCCCTGGGTATTCTTTTCGATGGCTCGGGGCAATCGAACCAGGATGCGCCAAGACAGTCGGCTTTCTTCGACAACCGGGAGGGCGGCAGCTTCCTTGTCGATCTTGGCGAGGCGGTCACGATCACCAGGATCAACTCGTATTCCTGGCACCAGCACCCCCACCTCGAGGAACACCGCCTGAGAGCCCAGCAGCAGTTCATTCTCTACGGCTACGCCGGGGACGAGGTTCCCGATCTTTCTCTGCCCCCCGGAGAAGCCGGGTGGACCAGTATTGCGCGGGTCAACAGCGACGCGTTCTTCCGGGTGAACGAGGAACTCGATCGTCCCTCCCAGCAGGCCTGTTCGATCATGGCATCGCGCGGCGGGATCGGTCGCTATCGCTTCCTGCTGTGGGAGGTGCGCCGGAATATCTTTCTGGGAGAAATTGACGTTTTCGTGGAATAATGAGACAATTTTAACGAGGCGCTGGCCGCACGCACCTATGACAAGATTGGTATTTTTCTCTCTCTTCGGGCTTCTCCCCGTTTCCCATGGTGCCGACCTGGAGCGGGGCAGGACCCTCTACTCGCAGATCTGCTTCAACTGCCACGGGCCGAAGCTGGAGGGCGGCCAGGGACCGGCCCTGGCCGACAGCTACTGGCAGCATGGCTCGTCGCCCGAGGCGATCCTGGCAATCATCAACAAGGGTGTGCCCGGCTCGGCCATGATCGGTTACGAGGCGGTTTTTTCGGAGGCCGATCGACTCGCCCTGCGCGACTTCATCCTCTCCGAGCAGGAGGGCCAGCTCGAGGTACTGCGCTCGACCTATCCACGCGACTACTTCAAGGGCAAGCGCTTCACGCCGGACTTGTTCGACTCGGTGGAGTCGCTCGCGCAGACCCCCCTGCCCGAGAATCTCTATTACCTCGAGCGCAATGTCGACGCTGTGCTGCGTGGCAACTCCAAGCTCTACATCAAGAAAGCCGGTGAGTATCGCTTCACTGTCGCGCCGGTGGGGCGCACCTCGATCTTTCTCGATGGCGAGGAGGTCCACTACTCCGACGAGGCCACCGACAAGGCCACGCACATCAACAAGGCATTCAACCTGGAGCCCGGCGCTTACGACCTGGAGGTGTTCCACGAGGAGAAGACCACCCACAAGTATCGCTTCAAGGCCGAACTCAAGGGGCCGGGGGCCACGCAGATCGCCCTGACCGGCAGCAGCCTGGAGGGCAGCGTGCCCAGGGTGATCAAGGCCGGTCCGTTCGCCAAGGTGGTGCGCAAGTCGATCGAGGGCCTGCCGCCGCGCGCGCTGCTCTGCCTGCTGCCCAACCATGTCATCGTCGCCTACGACCCGGTCGATGCGGGCGTGATTGGGGCGTGGCATTCGGCGGAGATCAACCAGACCCCCTCCCTTCCTGACCGCAGCAATAAGCCCTCCGAGATCAACGGCACGCCGCTTGCCGGGGTTGATTCGGGTGTGCAGCAGGCGCTTGCCGGTTCACGTCGCTTCCAGCGCTACGAGGTCGGCGGCGAGGCCGTGCGCCTGGTCTTCCGCGTTGACGGCGAAGAGCAGGTGGTCACTATCGCGCCGCAGGGCACCGACTCGTTCTCCCTGTCCGTGGCCGCGGACGACAGCCAGCCAGCTGGCTAGACTGCACACCCAATTTGAAGCCATGAAACTTCCCTCTATCGCTGCCATCGCGCTTTCCCTTGTCCTGTGGGTTTCAGGCTCGTCCCTGGCCCAGGTGCCGGCCGGATACCGTCTCGAGACCGTGCCCTTGCCGAAAGGCGCGATCACCGTGCTCGGCCTCTGTCACAAGCCGGACGGCACCCTGGCGGTGGTCACCTGGGAGGGCGAGGTGTGGCAACACCGCGATGGCGCCTGGAGCCTGTTCGCCGAGGACTTGATGGAGCCCAACGGCATCTATTACGACGTCGAGGAAGATGCCTACTACGTTGCCCAGAAGCCGGAACTCACTCGCCTGGTCGACAGCGATGGCGATGGCCGCTGTGACCGCTACGAGTGCATCACCGACGCCTTCGGCATCACCAGTGAATACCACGAGTACCATTTCGGTCCGGTGGTCGATTCGCTGGGCCGCAAGTATGCCTCGCTCAACCTGGCTTCGCGCGGCGACTTCATCGTGCCCGACGGCAAGGAGCAGGGCAAGGGCGGCGGCAACATGGCCCGCGACGTGCCGTGGCGTGGCTGGGTCTACCGTTCCGACCGCCCGGGGCATTTCCAGCCGCTGGCCTCGGGCTTTCGCTCGCCCTGCGGCATCGGTATGAGCCCGCGGGATGAGCTGTTCATCACCGACAATCAGGGTGACTGGGTGGGCGACTGCTGCCTCTACCACGTGCGCGAGGGCAACTTCTACGGCCACCCCGCCTCGCTGCCGGAGCGGCCCGATTTCACCATGGAGAAGGTCCTTTCCCTGACTGCGGCCGACTTTGCGAAGATCCGCACCCTGCCGGCTGTCTGGCTGCCGCGCGAGGTGATCGCCAACTCTCCGGGCAGCCCGATCTGGGACACCACCGGCGGGAAATTCGGCCCCTTCGAGGGCCAGATGTTCATCGGCGACCAGCGCCAGTCGAATTACTTCCGTTGCGGGGTGGAAATGGTCGACGGCGACTACCAGGGTTGGTGCGTGGATTTCCTGCGCGGCACCGAGTCCGGCCCGGTGAAGATGTCCTTTGATCCGCAGGGCAGGCTGTGGTCGGCGCAGGTCGGGCGCGGCTGGTTCAGCCTCGGCGGCAAGCGCACCGCGCTGCAGTATGCCGAGTGGGATGGCCAGACCGTCCCCTTCGCCATTCACTCCGCCAGCCTGACCAAGACCGGCTTCGAGGTCACCTTCACTCACCGCATCGGCAAGCAGATCACGCCGGAGGTCAAGTCCTGGCATTACCTCTACCACAGCACCTATGGGTCGCCGCAGGAGGACGAGCAGCAGCTGGAGGTGACCAACTACACGCTCTCCGAGGATCGGAAGACCATCTCCTTCGACGTGCCGCTGGTCGAGGGCGGCAAGGTCTACGCGCTGTGCTTCCCCGGCCAGAAGGACTCGGACGGGACCACGCTGGATTTCGACACGCTTTACTACACGGTTAACAAGTTGCGTCCCGACAAGGAGCCCGGTGCCGGGCGCAACGTCGGCTGGAGCCTGGTCGGCTCCGGCTGGAAGCGCAATGACAAGCGCCGCCCCCTGCCCCCGGTGGTCGAACCGCTGCCGCCGGGTGAGTGCGAGGTCCCGGTGCCCGAGGGCGCCACCCCGCTGGATGCCGCGTGCTGGGACAACCCGGGCTGGTCGATCGATGAGCAGGGCGTGATGCGCCGCGGCGAGGGCCACAACGCGACGAACGAGGCCTACGGCAGCGCCCGCATCCACGTGGAATTCCGCTTCGAGCCCCATGATGATCCCGAGTGGACCGCCCAGCTCTACGGCAATTCCGGCGTCTTCCTGATGTCCGGCTACGAGCTGCAGGTGGTCAACAGCTGGCAGAACCCGAGCTTCGCCGATGGCCATTGCGGCGCCATCTACGGCCAGCACCCGCCGCGGGTGAACGCCTGCCGCCCCCCCGGACAGTGGCAGTCCTACGACATCCTCATGAAGGCGCCCGAGTTCGCCGATGACGGCTCATTGCTTGAGCCACTGCGTGCCACCGTGTTCCACAACGGCGTGCTCATCCACGACGATATCTGGCTCTACGGCGAGGTGGGAGGCCCCTACAAGGCGCACGGAAAGCGCCCCCTCATGCTGCAGGACCACAAGGGCACCGAGGTGGACTTCCGCAATCTCTGGATCGTTGGCGATATCGATTACGACGCCTCGCTCGACGGTTTCCGTGGCCTCTTCGGTCAGCAGCCGGACCGCCCGGTCGAGGCGGAGTCCGCGGCGCCTGCAGACGAGCAGGCTGCAGCCGGCAATCCAGCAACCGGCGCGACGGTGAGCTCCGCAGCACGGTGAGACCTCGCGTACAGGCCGCCCGCCAAGGCCGGGTGACAGCCTGCCGGCCATGGGATTCCCTGCAGAAATATTGAAAAAAACGGCAAATCATCGTGGTGATTGGCGAGTTAAGGAAACAGTGTCCGTGAGCGATAAACACGGCACTTCCCTCGATCACGATCTTAAGCGAACACGATGAAACTCGACACCATGCCACCGCAGACCACCCAACCGCAGACTTCGCAGTCGCCGGAGAATCCACCGGAAAACATGCAGGTCTTCAAGATCGAGAAAAACATTCCCCCGCCGATGACCGGGCACAACTCGGTCAGCAAGTATGCCTTTCTCAACCAGATGGAAGTCGGCAACAGCGTGGCGGTTGAAACCCGGCGGGAGTGTGTTGCGATCAGGGATGCGATGCGGTATCGCAAGATGACCTATACCAGCGCCTATGACCCCGAGAGCCGAAAATACCGCATCTGGCGGCTGGGCTGAAGCGCGCTCCCTGTCACGGTTCCGGTTCATCGTGCGCCGGCTCGGCCGGGCTTTCCGGCAGGTGGCTTGCTGCGCGCTTGCCCTGCTGTCGCTCACCTTGGCTGGCATCTCAGCTGCCGCCCCCGAGCGTTTTCCGAACATCGTTTTCATCCTCGCCGATGACATGGGTTACGGCGACTGCGGTGCCTGCAACCCGGACTCGAAGATCCCCACCCCGCAGATCGACCGGCTGGCCAGCGAGGGGTTGCTGTTCACCGACGCCCACGCCGCGGCCGGCACCTGCACGCCGTCGCGTTACGGGTTGCTCACCGGCATCAACCCGCTGCGCACCGGCGTGCGTAACACCCTGCTGCGCAGGGGGTGCCCGATCATCGCGGCGGACGAGGGCACTGTCGCCGCCCTGCTCCGGGATCACGGTTACCTCACCCGGATGGTGGGCAAGTGGCACCTCGGCTTCGACAAGGCCTCGGACGGGCAGCGCCCCGTCTTCGATTTCTCCAAGCCCCTGCAGGGCGGGCCGCTCGACTGCGGCTTCGAGTCGTTTTTCGGCATGCATTCCTCGCCCGGGGCGCAGCCGCTCTGTTTCATTCGCAACCGCCGGGTGGTCGCGGAGCCGACCGCGCAGCTCAGCTTCGTGTTGCGGGAATCCAGGGGCAAGCCGGTGGAGGTGACGGCCAGCGCGTCTCCCGGCTTCTCCCTTGAGGAGGCGGCCCCGGCCTTCTGCCGGGAGGCACTGCAGATCATCCGCGAGCACGCCGCCACCCGGGGCGACCAGCCCTTTTTCCTCTACTACGCCTCGCCCATTCCGCACACCCCGTGGGTGCCCTCCGCGGAGTTCCGAGGGCGCAGCGGACTTGGTGCTTACGCGGATTTCGTCATGCAGCTCGACGACGTCGTCGGCCAGCTCAATGACGTGCTGGTCGAGACCGGGCTCGACCGGGACACCTTGCTGATCTTTTCCAGCGACAACGGCCCCGGCCCCGGCGCTGCCGAGGCGATGGGCCACGCCGGCCATGCCAGTGCGGGGATTCTGCGCGGCGGCAAGTCCGACGCCTGGGAGGGTGGCCACCGCGTGCCCTTCATCGTCAAGTGGCCGGGCCGGGTGCCCGCCGGCAGCGTCAGCTCCGCCACCATCAATTTCACCGATTTCTTCGCCACCGTGGCGGAGCTCCTCGGGGTCGATGCGGCAGCCGGGCAAACATCCGCCGCCCTGGACAGCCACAGCTTCTACCCGGTATTGCTCGATCCCGCCGCCGTGCACCAGCGCCCGGCCATGGTGCACGGCTTTTACGCGGTCCGCCACGGCGACTGGAAGCTGGCCGCCGAGGCCCGGCAAAGCGAGCCCGGCGAGCTCGAGCCTGCCGACTTCCAGCTGTTCAACCTGCGCGACGACCCCGGCGAGCGCAGCGACCTTTCCGGGTCCGAGCCCGAGCGGGTGGCGTCCCTGTTCGCCGAGTTCGCCGGGTTCATTGACCAGCGCGTTCCCAAGTAACAGGATTTCAGGCGTTCATCTGCTCCTGACCATTGCCAACTCGTAGTCTCAAAGAAAACATCATGCAGTCCTCTCGCATCACGCTCCTCCTCCTCTCCGCTCTTGTTTCCGGTGCCTTCGCCGGCCCGAAGCAGCCGAAAAAACCCAAGAAGCCGGCCGGCCCGGACCCGACCCATGCCGACATCGCCTACGATGTGCACGAGCGCACCAAGCTGGATTTCTGGCAGGCGCAGGGCGAGGGTCCGCGCCCGGTGTTCGTGTTCTTCCACGGCGGGGGCTGGATCGTCGGTGACAAGAGCAAGAACGGCCGGCAGCAGGCGGAGGCCCTGCTCGCCAAGGGCATCTCGGTGGCAACCATCAACTACCGCCTCGCGCCGCAGCACCCGCTGCCGGCACCGGTGCGCGATGCCGCCCGCGCCATCCAGTTCCTGCGCCACAAGGCGGACGAGTGGAATATCGACAAGCACCGGTTCGTGCTCGGCGGTGGCAGTGCCGGCGGCTGCACCTCGCTTTGGCTGGCCTGCCACGACGACCTCGCCGACCCGGACGCGCAGGACCCGGTGGCACGCGAGTCGACCCGTGTCCAGGGGGCGACGGTGCGGGGCGCCCAGACGGCCATCGACCCGAAGCTCATCGAGCCGTGGATCGGGCCCAACGTCTTCCACGAGATGATCTACAAGTGTGTCGGCGAGGAGTCGATCGAGGCCGCGCTGGCCAACTATGACCGGCACCAGCCGCTCTACCACCAGTTCTCCGCCTACTACCACCTGAGCGCGGATGACCCCCCCATCCTGCTGGGATACAATGCGGATATCTCACTGCCCGCCAGCGACTTTGATCACGGCATCCACCACGGCATGTTCGGCGTGAAATTGCAGGAGAAGTCGAAGCAGGTGGGCCATGACAAGGTCCACCTGGTGATCGGTAAAAGCAAAGAGGCCGGTCCCTACGCGAGCGCCGATGACTTCGTTGAGCAGATCCTGCTTGGGGAGTAGAAGGCGGCGAAGCCGCGCTGAAGAGTGAAGAGTGAATGGTGAAGAGTGAAAGCCGGGCGGGAGAGGGTTTCTTGCCCGCTAATGGACACGAATAAAGCTCGAATACAGTGCAATCGGGATCGGGATCGCTATCGAAATCGAAGGGCGGCCGAGGCGAGGGCGGCGAAGCTGCCAGTTTTCAGATTCAAGATTCAAGATTCAAGATTCAAGACCACCGAGCACCGTTCATGGGAGGGCGGCGAAGCCGCTGGCCAAGCAGGCGAGGAATCGGAACCACGGAAGGAACGGAAGGGCACGGAATCCCTCGGGCTTCTGATACGTGTCTTGTGGGTGAGCAAAAAAGTTTTCCTTTTCTTCCGCGGTTCGTATCCTCGTTTTCCGCCTCAAGCCGGGACAAACGCGGGTGTGAGGAAAGGTGGGAATACTCGGATTTTCAAGTTTCAGGTGAGTGAATTCCGCGCGGCGAAGACGGCCAGCGAGCGCTACGGTTGTCGATCATCCATATTCTCATGCCCTGGGAAGGCCGCGCTTCGTCGAGGCCGTAGCCTGTGGTGGTTTCATTCGATGAATTGCAGCTTGTGTTCCGTCCAGGAAGAGCGTATGAGACTTCTGCAAGCTTAGAAACCCTGTCGCATTCGATGCATGGCAGGTCATCAGGTGGGTATTTGTATTCAGTGATGATTTTTAGACCCGATTCCCGGGAACAGCGCAGTAGCAGCGGGTACGAGCCGGCAATCATCAACCAATGCAAAATACAAAAATGTACGTGGGGAATCTTTCCTACGAAGTCAATGAACTCGAACTCCGGGAAGCTTTCGGAGCACACGGCGATATCAGCGAGGTCGCGATCGTAATGGACCGCGATACCGGTCGGCCACGTGGATTCGCCTTTGTGACGATGAGTGACAAGGCAGGCATGGAGGCAGCCATCCGCGAACTCGACGGTAAGGATTTCATGGGCCGCGCGCTCACTG
>JBDQJG010000024.1:0-24117 GCA_040263955.1 Verrucomicrobiales bacterium | reverse complement strand
GTGAAAAAAGCACCCGCGAAGAAAGCACCCGCGAAGAAGGCGCCGGAGAAGAAGGCACCCGCGAAGAAGGCACCATCGAAGAAGGCCCCGGACAAGAAAGCACCTGCGAAGAAGGCTCCAGCCAAGAAAGCGCCGGTGAAGAAGGCGCCAGCCAAGAAAGCACCGGTGAAGAAAGCACCTGCGAAGAAGGCGCCAGCCAAGAAAGCGCCGGTGAAGAAAGCACCTGCTAAAAAAGCGCCGGCAAAAAAAAAAGCTCCGCGAAAAAAGTAGCGCGCAATAAAGCTTCAGCGAGGTCCGTCTCCACATCCGGGTTCAACGGCGCCTCGAACGGTGTTGAAATTATCAAGCCGAAGAAGGCATTGCGTCTTACAGGCTTTTTAAAAGCGCAGCGTCAGCGCCTTCTGGATCTTCGTGATGAGTTGGTTGACCTCATGGAAGGTG
Organism: Verrucomicrobiales bacterium; assembly: GCA_040263955.1. GTDB lineage: Bacteria > Verrucomicrobiota > Verrucomicrobiia > Verrucomicrobiales > DEV007 > CALSSN01. The sequence goes on along the minus strand of JBDQJG010000024.1, from coordinate 23,676 downwards.
TTGCGCGTGACAGTCTTAGAGTGGCGAGTGAAGGGGCGGAGTCTGCGTTCGGTATGCATACCGCAGATGCAGGTGCTGACGCATACGATCGTGAGTTGGCTCTGAGTATGTTGTCAAAAGAGCAAGACGGCCTCAACGAGATCGATGAGGCACTCGAAAGAATCGAGTTGGGCACTTATGGGATTTGCGAGATTTCGGGCAATAAGATCAACAAGGAACGATTGGAAGCATTGCCATTTGCCAAACTGACGCGTGAGTGTCAGGAGATCGTGGAGCAAAGTCAGTATCGCGGGGCAGATCGCAGCACGCTTCGGGAAATGTTCGGGGCCAACGAAGCTTCTTTGGAAGTGAGAGCGTAAAACCTGTGAATTGAGGCTTGCGCAGCAACTGATCCACTCTAAATTCGCCATCCATCATGCCAAGGGATCTGATTATACTCGAATGCACTGAAGCGAAAGCCGAGGGCAAGCCCACATCACGTTACGTGACCACGCGCAACAAGAAGAGCCTGCGCACTCCAGGTCGTCTTGAGAAAGTGAAGTTCAACCCGTTTCTCAAGCGTCGGACGCTGCATCGAGAGCTTCGCTAGAGTAGGAATGGCAGCTGAGAATTTTCCCTGTCTCTTTCATTTGTAACTTCTGATCTCAATCGATTACTTCCTGTTCACCACCTGACACTTCCTTATCATGCTTCCCAAGACCAAAGAACGCGCCATGAACCTGCGCCGTCACAACCGACGGATGACCAGAAGACGCATGAACATCCCTGTCGAGAAAATCGACTACAAAGAGCCGAAGTTATTGGCGCAGTTTATGAGTGAAACCGGAAAAATTCTTCCGCGGCGTATTACCGGAGTGTCCGCTCGCATCCACCGCAAGATCACCCGCGAAATCAAGCGGGCCCGTGCGGTGAACCTGATGTAGTCGGCACGACTTATCTGAATTCCAGTCTTGAAAAATGCGTTGTCTCGGGGCATTTTTGCGGGCGTTTCAAAGGTAGATTTCGGCTTCTTACACAATCCCCTGTAGCTCAGCGGTAGAGCGGGTGGCTGTTAACCACTAGGTCGTTGGTTCGATCCCAACCGGGGGAGCCACTTTTAAAAGCCCCAAGTTGCTGGTTTAAGGCGACTTGGGGCTTTTTGCGTTGCGGTTGATTACAGAGGGTTAGGCGGCATTGAGTCCGAATTTCACAGGCACTTGGATGCACCTGACAGCGCCAGGTCCAGAGCCCAAAAAACCGCCTTATCGAACAAATTCGGATTGGGTCAGGGAACCGTTGCCATCCGCGTCGAGTTTTTTGAAGTCTTTCTGGCGGACGCCGGCATTCTCTGCTCTGTCAATTTTCTTGTCGTTGTTCGCGTCGAAGGAATCGAATGACTCGGTGTGACCGTGTTCGCTATCGGTGAGTAATCCGTCGTCATCGCTATCGCGGCTTTCAAAGTAGGCGCGCCAGAAGCCGAGGTATTCTTCCTTCGTCAGGAGGCCGTCACGATCGGCGTCCATCTTGGTGAACGTGGATTCATACTCGTAGTCATTGCGATTGCCCTTTCCTCGCCCTCGGGCCACAAGGTGATCGATGCTGGCCCAGTCCCGGGTGCTGTTGTTCAGGCTCTTCCAGTGCCGGTTCCTGACCGAGAGTTCTTCCTCGAGGGTGATGACACCATCCTTGTCGATATCGAAGACTTCGAAGTGATGACCCTTGAGAATTTCTGTCTGGTCGTGCAGTCCGTCGCCGTTCTTATCGGCCTTGTTGAAAAGGTGCGTCCAGAATGCTTCGAATTCCTTGTGCGATATGCGGTCATCGTCGTTTTGATCCATCTGGTTGTAGAATCGTCGCAGTGCGGCTGCATCATCGGACGTTGGCGGAGCGCCGATGGTCACGTTTGGCAGCAAGAGGACGAAAAGGACAAAGGAAAATTTGAATATCTGGATCATGCACATATCGGCAGCATAATGAAATATGGTTCATTATGAAAGTGGGAATTACCGATTTTTTGCGCTGCCTGAATCGCACGCAGAGTGGACCACTCGACAAAATCGAGATGTTTCCGAAGGTTAATGAGCCGTTTTTTACTTTCCTGTGCGCCGGGTGAGTTGTTGTTTTCTGCATCCAAGAAGAAGACTTTTAAACGAATCAGGCGGCCTTCGGCGTGTTGATTGAGAAGACAGAGAATCGGGGCTTTGCTTGCCATCCATGGTTGCAGGGGAGCGGCTCTGGTCCTCGCATTCTGGTAGTCGAGGATCATGAAACCAACCGCAGGCTGGCATCCTATTTGCTTGGGAAGCTCAGTTGCCAGGGCGACTGCGTTTGTAGTGGTTTCGATGCGATTGAGATTTGGAGAGAGCATCGGCATGACGTCATCGTCATGGATTGTCAGATGCCTGGCATGGACGGCCTCGAGGCGACGCGAAGGATACGGCAACACGAAGCCGAGGAGGGCGATGAGTGGCAGGGAGATCGCGTCAGGATTGTTGCGCTGACTGCATGTGCCCGGGAAGAGGACAGGGCAGCGTGTCTTGCGGCGGGGATGGATCAATTTATTAGCAAGCCGTTTACCGTCGAGCAGCTCGCTCGAGCAATCGGTATTCGTGCGGAGTCACCGTAGTTGCAATGAAGCCGTCGCGTATGCGATCTCATACACGAATGCTCCTTTTCGTCCTTGCTGGAGGCTTTGTCTGCCATCCGGCCAGCGAATTTCGATTGAATCAACTTCCGAGCCTCCGGTCGCGAATGTAACGAGCGGGGGGCACTGCGAGAGGTAACCGCCTCCAGCATAGATTTCGGCACTTCGGATGGTTCCATCTTGAAAGCAGACGGTAACCCGCGCACCGACTCCGCTCGGATTTCCCGGATTGCCAGTCAAGCGAACCGTGATCGGCCGCGATTCAGCGCCCGACCTGCGCACAAAGCAGTTGGCGCGGCCGTTGTTGTTGCCGATGGCCAGGTCCAGCCATCCGTCGGCATTCAAATCGATTGTAGCAAGCGACCTGCCATCATCGGGGGAAACAATTCCGCTTTGTGCCGGCCATAACGGTAGGAAGGTACCGTCGCCATTGCCGGCAAGCAACAAACCCAGTCCGCCGTCCATGCGGCCGGTTTCGGGCTGTGGGCCGAAAAAGTTCTGAGCCAGGAAAAGGTCCGGATGCGGGTCGTCGTCAGCGTTGAAAATCGCCACTCCGAAGGATGGTGCGATCTGGGCAAGGCGAGGAAGCGGCAGGAACGAGAGAACACCTTTGCCGTCATTGAGTAATACTCCCGATTCAAGCGTGCTGGCTGCGAAACGATGTGCGGAGTTGAGGCGTTGCGGCGGGTAGATGGATCCAAGATCTGCCAGAGCGAATTCACGGTAGCTTTTGAATTTATCGGCGAGGAACGGCATTGCATGCGTCGAGCAACTTCGACCGCGAATGGGAAACAGGTTTTGGTGCTCGTATTCTGCTTCAACGAGTCGCATACGGCCCCTGCCGTCGAAATCTCCGTAGTAGAGAAGTGCCGGTTTCTCGGGTGATGCGTGGTATTTTGTGTTGAGACCGAAATTGGTGACGACGTAGTCGATATCACTGTCACCATCCAGGTCGGCGGCAGCGATGCCGTTCCACCAGCCGGAACGATTTTCGAGTCCGGCCTGTGAGCTGCGGTCTACCAGTCGCCCGTTTTCGTTGCGGAACCACTTCACGGGTCCCCATTCGAGGGTGAGCAGAAGATCGATCCAGCCATCGGAATCGGTGTCCGACCAGGTTGCAGAGGTCACCATTCCGGCCACGCTGAGCTGGGGAGAACTTTCCGTGGTGTCGTGAAAGATGCCGGAGTCGTTGCGCAGCAACCTGCTGCGCGGTGCGAGAGGATAGCGGCCGGGGATGACTCTGCCTCCGATAAAGAGATCCAGGTCGCCGTCGCGATCATAGTCCGCTGCAGCGACGACACTACCACTGTCGCGGATGTCGGGGAGTGCGTGGGGTCCGGACCGACTGAAGGAGCCGTCACCGGCATTCAGGTAAAGTCTGTCACGCAATGCCGGTGAGCCAACCGGGTGTTCAACGCCTCCACTGACCACGTAGAGGTCGCTGTCGCCGTCACTGTCTGCATCGAAGAAGACTGCTCCCATGTCCTCGTGGTGAAGATCTTCGACAAGGCAGGGTGTTTCGATGAGGCAGAAATCTCCGTCGCCGTTATTCCGCAAAAGACGCCCCGGTTGGCCTGCCGCGCCGGAGAGGAAAACGTCGTAGTCGCCGTCCCTGTCTATATCATCCCACGCCATGCCGGGACCGAGTAAGGACAGGCGGTTTGGCAGCAGCGGTTGTTGTGCGAAGTCATCGAAGTCGAGGCACTCGCGATGGTGTTGGTTTGCCAGGGCAGAATGCGCGAGATAGAGCGGAGTGCTCGGTTTTTCTTCGTTTGAAAGCGTTTCATCGGGTAGCGGTGAATCATCCTTCTCCTCGATCCTGTGGTAGATATTGGCAGCTAGATCCTCTATTTTCTGGATTGCTCCGCTGGGCCAGTTAATTGTAATGCTGCAGGGATCGGTTGCGTTTCCGAGTCCGAAATGAACGATCGGTTGGTTGCTCGAAAGCATGCCGGTTACCGGTTGCAGACGGCGATACTGGCTGGTGGATCCCGAGTACAGTCGAACGGTGGCACCGATACCCTTTGAGTTGCTCTTATTACCGATCAGCTGGAAAGCAATCCAGTTTGAACTCGAGTGATTACGGTAAATACCGACTGGCTCATCGAGATTGGTTACCACCAGGTCGAGGTCACCATCACTATCCAGGTCCGCCAGCGCTGCTCCGAAACTCATGCCAAGGTGATCGAGGCCCCAGTTTTTGCCTGTTTCAGAAAAATGCAGGTTGCCGTCGTTGCGGAAGGCGAGGTTGCGCTCGGGACGGGTGGGGGTGTCCCGGTAGAGGTCCCACTGGGTCCGGCCGATGAGCATGGAGGAGTTTGCCGGCATATCGGAGTTATTGAAGTTGCGGGTCATGCCGTTGCTGATGAAGGCGTCGACCCGGCCGTCGTTGTCGAGGTCGGCAAGCTTGACGGCCCACGACCAGTCGGAGTCGGCCAGCCCGGCGAGGTAGGCGGCCTCGAGAAAGCGTCCCGTTCCGGTGTTCAGGTAGAGGGCATTGCGCATGTATTGCGGGGGCGGGCCTGCGACTGAAGCGAGCTTGGCAGCATTCATGGCTCCCATGGTGGTCTTTTCCATGAAGTGGGTGGTGGCGGACATGTCGGCAGCCAGCAGGTCGGGCAGGCCGTCATTGTTGAGATCGGCACTGTCGGCTCCCATGGAGAACCACGGGGTGTGCGGCACGCTCTCGAGCAGCACGTCGGTGAAGGTCCCGTCGCGGTTGTTGCGGTAGAGCCGGTCCGGGTCGGCGAAATCGTTGCTGAGGTAGAGGTCCGGCCAGCCGTCGGAGTTGTAGTCCCACCAGGTGGCAGCCAGGCCCAGGCCGTGCCCGCCGAGCCCCGCTCGGGCGGTGACGTTGGTGAACCTGCCGTTGCCGTCGTTTTCCAGCAGGTAGTCTGCCCTCCCGTAGGTGCCGATTCGGCTGGCTTTCCTGCCTGCACGCACTTCGTTGTGAACGGTGTAGTATTTCTCGAAATCCCTGAGAACCCTGGCTTCTCCGTTGATGAGGTGGCCCGCGACCTCGGGTAATCCACCCTCCCGGTAATAGCGATAGGTGGTGATAAACAGGTCGAGATCTCCGTCCCGGTCGTAGTCGCAGAACGAAGGCATCAGTGAGGCATCGCGGACGTCGACTCCGAAGGCGGCGGCGGCCTCCAGAAAAGTGCCGTCCCCCCGGTTGAGGAAGAGTTGATTGGGGGCGTCGTAGTTGCAGAGGTAGATGTCGAGGTCTCCGTCATTGTCGATGTCCGCCATGGTGGCGCCAGTGCCCCAATGGTCGCTGCCGTCGAGCCCCGGGGATTCGGTGGCATCCTCGAAGCGAAACGCGTCGACCTGGCGGTAAAGGCGGTTCGGCCCCGGGCCGTTGACAAGGTAGATGTCGGGTCGGCCATCGTCGTCGATATCCCCGATTGCTACGCCTCCGCAGGCGAAGCCGGAGTGGTAGAGCCGTGCCATGGGGTGATCGGCTTCGATACGGCTCTCGAAATCGACACCGGTGAAACTCGGGGGCAGACGTTCGAAAAGGGGAGAATCGGATTTCTGCGAATGACAGCAAAGCGGAAAACAGATGCCGATCGCAACTGGCAAAAAGACAAGGCGAGTCCACATGGCAGAGTGCAGGCAATCGAGTGGGCTGCTTCAGTGGACATCAAGCTCGGGACGGAAGTCGGCCGCGTGGTAGGAACTACGGACAAGGGGCCCGGAAGCAACGTGCCGGAAGCCCTTTTCGAGCGCGATCTCCTTGTAGCGATCGAAGGTGTCCGGGTGGATGTAGTCGACGACGGGCAGGTGCCGGGCAGAGGGCCGCAGATACTGGCCGAGGGTCAGCACGGTGACATCGTGGTCGCGCAGGTCGTCCAGAGCGACAAGAAGCTCGTCCTCGGTCTCTCCAAGACCAAGCATCAGTCCGCTCTTGGTGGCGCAGGGGCGGTCGAGTTCACGAGAGATTTTTTTGGCTTTGCGGAGGACCTCGAGTGATCTGCGATACACGGCGCGGGAGCGAACCAACGGTGTGAGGCGCTCTATCGTCTCCAGGTTGTGATTGAAAATCGCCGGTGCGGTCTCCATGACGGCGCGGATGGCAGCATCCGAACCGTTGAAATCGGGGACCAGGATCTCGATGATGATGTCGGGATTGGCCTCGCGAGTGGCTTGTATGGTGTGCGCGAAGTGCTCGGCTCCGCCGTCGGGAATGTCGTCGCGGGCCACGGCGGTGATGACCACGTGATTGAGGCCAAGTCGCTTGGTAGCCTCGGCGACGCGCTTTGGCTCGTCGTTTTCCAGGGCAAACGGCTTGGCGGTCTTTACCGCACAGAAACCGCAAGCGCGGGTGCAGCGGTCTCCGGCAATCATGAAGGTGGCAGTTCCCTGGCCCCAGCACTCCCAGCGGTTCGGGCATTGTGCTTCCTCGCATACAGTGTGCAGTTTCAGGTCGGAGATCAGCGCCTTGGTGGACCAGAATACCGGGTCACTGGGCAGGCGCACCTTGATCCATTCGGGTTTACGATTGGTGTGGGTGCCGAGAAGATCGGCCTTCCTGAGACTCTTGGTGCTGGATCCGGAACAACTCATGTGATCGGTAAAGAAGAAAAATTTACTTTGGGGCGCGTGGTTGCCGGTATTTGGCTAATGGAGATCGGTAGCTACGGATTCGCAAGCGGCAGGTTTGTCTGCCTTGCTTATTGGTCTGACTCGATGCGGCGCAAGTTGATCTCCCGGATCTCTCCGGTGGTTTGAAAGGTGGCAAGTCCCCACGGGGCGCAAAGTTCTATGTCCCCGGGGCGCAGGGAGATTGATTTGCCGGAGATATCCGCGTCGAAGACGACTTTTTCGTCGATCCATCCCTCGAGTCGCTCGCGGCGGACCCGGAGACGGATGGTGTACCATCTGCCTTCTTCAAAGCGCATGTAGCCTGTGCTGTTGTTTTCCGATGCATCAAGATGATCGATGGAGGAGATGCCGACGACTCCGCCTCCCCAGCCGCCAACGATGAGCGTGGCGCAGGTTTGTAAGTCTCCGACAGGAAAAGTGAGGCCACAGAAGAAATCGAATCCCGCCACGCGGCGAGCTTCCATCTCGATTTCATAGTCGATGGTCGGCAGTTTTTCCGGTTCCGTGTAACGAATGCCGGTCAGCATCGTGCCTGCCCCAAGAGAGAGGACGCCGTCGCGGATTGTGATTTTTCCGTCGCCACCAAAGGTGGTTTTTTCCCAACCGTTGAGAGAAGTTTCTTCAAAGAGCGGTATCCATCGTTGTGCAGATAGCGACATGCATAATGGCAAGTAGGCCAGAATTGAGAAGCAGAGCAAAGCTGTCGTGTGATTCCGCATCAAGAGAATATGTAGGCCACTGTGCCGATATCGTCAAAGAAGGGGGGCTTTCGCGAGCGCACTTTCGTTTTTTCCGGAGGTTTTGTCGTGAGTGATGAATGCCCCTGCACCAGCGGATCCAGGTTGCGGTGCAAGGCGGGGCGAACGGGTTGGGCGAGATCAGGGAGCGCGGCGAGACATTGCAGGGGTGCGCGATGCGAAGCTGAAAGGTTCCCGAACTATTTAGTTCGATGAGGTCCACGCTTTCCGGATGTCGCAATTCCCTCAGGGGCATGCAGATTTGATGAGGTCGCTTGCGGTGATCTGCTTACGGAAGATGCGCAGGTTAAATAGCAGTTGGATTCAACACCTGCATCGTGTAAAAGGGGACGACATCTTTGATTTTAACTGTGAAATCCATCGTTCATTATTCCTTGTGTGCACTGCTGTTTGCTGTTTCAGGTTGTGCGACCCGAGATCGGCCACGTAAAGAATTTGATTCCCCGGCATACCGACCGACGAATCCCGAGCGTGTGCGCGTTAAAGTGAGCCTCAAGAATCAGGCGATTTACGTGCTTGATGGAGATCGTCCCTTGTTGGTTACCGCCACTTGTGTGGGCAAGGCGACGTCACCCACACCGAAAGGAACCTTCACGATTTTTTCCAAGCAGGCAAAACGCCGGGCGAATACTTACGGATTCTGGATTCATGATGGGAAAAACCAGATAGTGCCCGAAAAACTAAAGAATCGTCCTGCAGGCTCTGGCTGGCGTTTCAAGGGATACCCGATGGGGTATTGGTGCGAATTTCTGCCCGCATATGGCATTCATGCGGGCTGGGTTCATCCGGTGCCCCGCAGTTTGGGGTGTTTGCGCTTGCACAGGAATGTGGCACCGAAATTCTTTGCTCTCGTTCGTGTTGGGACAAAGGTTCATATTGCAGATTCTCATCCGGAAGATGCTACTATCGGCAAAAATCTTGCTCGTCCTCAGGACTATAACGACCCGGAGTTTCCGCCGGAGATTCTTTTTACTGACCGAGTTTTCGAGAGGGCAGTCAACACGCCCCTGTTTGAGAATGCTTCCCCGGTAAATGATTCGGAATCGTGAGTGAATCGACCGAAAGAGTAACCGCCAAGGCAGCCAGGTCGCGCAGGGTCAACGTGCGGAAGCCGGATGTGATGGACCTCGTCAAGGCCGAGGTCGAGGAGCATTATCGCAGTGAGGTGGTCGAGAAAGTCAAGGCATCTGGAAATGTCATTCGTGTGGGTGAAACCACGGTCTGTCTGGCTCAGCAGTTTGGCTTCTGTTACGGGGTCGAGCGGGCCATCGATCTTGCCTACGCTTCGCGCAAGGTTTTCTCTGATGCGCGTATCTTTCTCATCGGGGAAATCATTCATAATCCTGAGGTCAATCGGCAACTCGAGGAGATGGGGATTGTCTGTCTCTCGTGGCAGAAACTCGATAAAGGATATGATGCTCTCGGGGCAGATGATGTTGTACTGGTTCCCGCGTTTGGTGCTCCTGTCGAATTCATGGACAAGATCGAGCGCCAGGGATGCCAGATTGTCGATACCACCTGTGGTGATGTAATGAAGGTCTGGAGGCGGGTGCGGGATTACGCGAAGCATGGTGTGACCTCGATCATTCATGGCAAAGCCGGACATGAGGAAACACGTGCGACCGCGTCGAGGGCCCTGGGGGATGATGGTAGCGGCCACTATCTCGTTGTGCTGACTCTGGAGGATATTGATTACGTGTGTGATTATCTTCTTGGTAAGGGAGACCGGGAGGATTTCATGAAACGCTTCGAGGCGGCGTGCAGTCCAGGTTTCGATCCCGATTTTCACCTTGAAAAGGTGGGAGTGGCCAATCAGACGACGATGCTGAAAAGCGAGACGGAAGAACTGCAGCGGCGGGTGGGGATCGCGGTTGAGAAACGCGACGGGAGTCGAGAGCGATTCCAGGCTTTCGATACGATCTGCGGGGCGACCCAGGAGCGGCAGGATGCCCTGTTTGCGCTGCTGAAGACAAAGATGGATATGTTGCTGGTGGTAGGCGGATACAACAGTTCCAACACCACGCACCTGGTGGAAATCGGCAGTGAGCAGCTGCCGACATTCTTTATTCGTGATTCGAACTGCCTGCGGTCGCTCGAGGAGATCCTGCACTTCGACCTGCATGAGAAGCAGGAGATGAGCAGTTACACCAATTTGTTGGACCGCGACAAGCCGTTGGTCGTCGGCGTGACGGCAGGCGCATCCTGCCCGAACAATCTGATCGAGGATACCATCCTGCGGATTTTTCAATTGCGCGGAATATCCCGGCAGGATGTTCTCTCTGCCTGAAAAAGGTGCGGTTTTTCACGGAAGCCTGCGAGAAAGGCGGCAGGAGCGTGCACCGGCCATTGACCACGGGCCCTGCAACCGCTAAAAGGATGGTTTCCTACCGGGTTGGTAGTCACCCGGTGCCTGTTTTGTCATGCATTTTCATTTCATAGGTATTTGTGGCACAGCTATGGGATCAGTCGCTGCCGCCCTGCGGGATCTCGGGCATGAAGTGAGTGGATCGGATTCCAATGCCTATCCTCCCATGTCCACCTTTCTTGAGGATAAAGGGATTCGTATTCATGAGGGGTTCCGGGCCGGGAACCTCCCGCTGGATGATGGGGCCACCGTGGTGGTGGGCAATGCCATCTCGCGAGGCAATGAGGAATTGGAGGCAGTGCTTGATGCGCGCCTGCTTTACACCAGTCTTCCCGAGGTACTCAAAACGCAATTCCTTCGTGGCAAGCACAACATGGTGGTGACTGGAACACATGGCAAGACAACCACGTCGGCGATGCTGGCCTGGGTGTTGAAGAACGCGGGTCGGGATCCTTCCTGGATGATCGGCGGTATTCCGGCCGATCTTGGCCGGGGATGCTATCTTGGTGGTCGGGAGCTTTTCGTGCTCGAGGGTGACGAGTATGACACCGCCTTTTTCGATAAGCGCTCGAAGTTCGTGCATTACCTGCCCGAGTCGGTGATCGTGAATAACGTGGAATTCGATCACGCCGATATTTTCGATGACCTCGACGCAATCAAGTTGAGCTTCAGAAGAATGCTCAACATCGTGCCTCGCAATGGCGTGGTATTCATCAACGGGGACTGCATGAACAGCGTCGAGGTGGCGCAGGCTTGTCCAGCGCCTGTGGTCACGGTCGGAATGTCCGAGGATTGCCAGATGCGGATCAGCGAAGTAGCCCTGCAACCAGAGGGATCGTCATTTTCTCTTGATGGTCAACGCTATGAGATCTACCAGGTTGGAGAATTCAATGTTCGCAATGCCGCGATGGCTGCGTGCGCGGCGGCTTTTCAAGGGGTTGCGGCCGATCAGATACGGGATGGGCTGGCAAATTTTCAAGGGGTTGCGCGGCGGCAGCAACTGCGGGGAGAGGTGCGTGGAATACACGTAATTGATGATTTCGCGCATCACCCGACGGCCATTCGTGGCGCACTCGCGGCTGTTCGTCAGCGCTTTCCCGATGCGCGAATCTGGGCGCTGTTCGAGCCGAGGTCGAATACCACGCGGCGTTCAATACTGCAGGCTGAGTTGACCGAGGCGCTGTCTGCCGCCGATCGCGTTGCGATCGGCGCGGTGAATCGTGCCGATCTGCTCCCTGATGCGGAGCGCCTGGATACCGATCGTGTTGTCGCAGACCTGGTAGCAGGCGGCACAGGTGCCTTTCATGGAAAAGAAGTCGATGCCATTGTCGAGCACGTGGTGTCGGAAGCGAGGCAAGGAGATGTCATCGTGGTACTCTCCAACGGCGCTTTCGGCGGCATTCACGGCAAGCTGCTCGAGGCGCTTGATTGCGTGAGAGTCTGAGCCTCTGGTGGTCGTTTTGGCAGTGTGCAGCATGTGAGCCTGTATCGTCTACTGTGCCGGCGCTCGAGAGCCTCTTGCAAGGTCATCTACAGGGCCTAGGGTTTCCGGCCTCCGAGTCCAGTCAGCCATGCCAGAACAAAACGGTTTTTTCTTCCTGATTTTCGCCATTGTTGTTGGGTGTTACATCCTCGACCTTGTTGCAAACCTGCTGAATCTTTCGCGCTTGGGGGCGAAACTTCCCGCCGGGTTCGAGGATACCTACGACGCGGATGACTACGCCCATTCGCAGGCATATACGCGTGAGGGCAGTCGCTTCGAATTGTTCAGCGACAGTTGTCGTCTCGTCATCTTTCTGAGTTTCTGGCTGTGCGGTGGATTCGCGTGGCTGGTGGGGTGGGCGGAGGCATTCGAGTTCGGCCCGGTAATTACCGGTTTGTTGGTGTTCTCGGCTCTCTACCTCGCCCAGTCCCTGCTCGCAGTACCCTTCGAGCTCTACGACACCTTCGTGATCGAGGAGAAATATGGCTTCAACAAAACCACGGCGAGGACCTGGCTGGCGGATCATGCCAAGGGTCTGGTGCTCACGGGCTTGCTTGGCCTGCCCTTGCTGGCGCTGCTGCTCTGGCTGTTCGGCAGGTTCGAAAATGCCTGGTTCTTTGCCTGGCTTGCGGTGGCGGTGTTCTCACTGGCCATGCTTTACCTGGCTCCGCGCTATATCATGCCGCTGTTCAACAAGTTCGAGCCCCTGGAGGACGAGGAACTCAAGCAGTCGATCAATGCCATGGCGGAACGCTGCGAATTTCCCCTCACCGAGATCTCGGTGATGGACGGCTCGAAGCGCTCATCGAAGTCGAACGCGTTTTTTACTGGCTTTGGAAAGAACAAGAAGATCGCGCTTTTCGATACGCTGGTGGAAAAACAGACCCGCGATGAGTTGGTGGCCGTGCTTGCCCACGAGATCGGGCATTACAAGCTCAAGCACATCGTCAAGATGGTCGCCTTCAGCTTCGTGCAGACCGCCGTGATGTTCTTTCTCCTCGGTTTGTTCCTCGAGAGCGCCGGCCTTTCCAAGGCCTTCGGCCTGGCGGAACCCCGTGTCTACGCCAGCTTCCTGTTCTTCGGTATCCTGTTTACGCCGCTGAGCAAGATTCTCTCGATCCTCTCCCACCTGCTCAGCCGTAAGCACGAGTTCGAGGCCGATGCCTATGCGGCAGAAAAAACCGGCGCGGCGGGCTGCCTGGTCTCCGCCTTGAAGAAACTCTCCAAGGACAACCTGTCCAATCTTACCCCGCACCCGTTCTATGCGTTTCTCTACCATTCCCACCCTCCGGTGCTGCAGCGTATCGAAGCCTTGCGTTCGAAGGGGTAAGGCCGCCGGTGTATCGAAGGTTCAAGTCAATAAGAAAGGGCGCGGTCTGAAGTTGACAGGGAAGTGCCTTGTCGGAGTGTGGAATACTGCAATTAAGTGGTAAAACCGCTTGATTTGACCAACGCGGAAAGCATTGTAAAGCAGGAATGTTTCCAAGAGGGCGATGGTGCGTAAAATTTACTTTACAGTCATAATTGCATTGCTGGTGGGCTTTCAGGTGCATGCAGCCGTCACGATTGATGGCATCGGCACTGCTCCAACCGGTGAGACTGTTTACGGTGATCTAAACGCCGGAGTCTATTCATATGATTGGACCATGCAAAAAGGCGGTAAGGACCCGCCGGTTGGGATGACCTCCGAGACGAACCTCAAGACCAATTGGTGGATGGCTGACAATTCTGTGACGCCCTGGGATACGTATCTCGCAACTGCAAATATACAACCTACCATGCATTGGATTGATGATGATGGTATACAGGGAGGGGAAGCTTTTTACGTGCGATTGATCTTCGAAAAACAGATGAATCAGTGGTCTGCGGGAATACGAATTGCGAATGATTTGCTCGATGCAGGTTCTTTAATGCATATTGGACTGCGTAACAGTTTGAACGTCGGAAGTGAAACCGAGGTTATAGGGTCTGTGATTGCTGGAGCAAACCCAACCAGCAATCAGTTTGTCGCGGAGATCACACCAAACGTGGAGTCGGGGGGGCCAACATTCGGCTGGGGTGGCTACTCGAAGGGTACTGGGGCCGGGTCGCCGGATGCAACAAAATGGGCGAATGCGGGTCTGGGTGCTGTGCCGTTGAATAATTACGAGTGGGTCAAGTACACGGATCTGACTACCTTCAGTGGTACTACGCAGGCAGAGATGGACTTACAGACGGACCACCATTTTCATTTCGCATCCAAGAGCGCGAAGAATGGAACGCTGACAAACGTGACTGAAGCGATTTTTTTCTTTGAAGTTGCGCCGGGTAACTCGACGATCGCAAGTGATGATTGGATTGCGAATTATGGTGACACAACTCCTCCGAACTATGAACAGGCTTGGAATGATTTGGTAATGAGTTGGACAACTGACGCGAAGGCGACTTTCGGGGATCCCAATCCTGATTTTCAAACCACGACGACGACCACGGATCCCACCACGACGACGACCACGGATCCCACCACGACGACGACCACGGATCCCACCACGACGACAACCACGGATCCCACCACGACGACGACCACAGACCCCACCACGACGACGACTACTGGCACCACCACTGGCACCACCACTGGCAGCACCACTGGCCCGGCTCCTCCTATTGGGGACATTCCGGAACCATCCAGGGCTGTGCTGCTCCTAGTCGGTGCTTTGGGTATCATCCTCGATCGTCGGCGAGCGCGAAGGAAGAACTGAGCCCAGGATTGGTTATGGGTGGATGCGTGAAAACGCGAACGTGTTGGTCGTCTGCTGGGGGCTGGAATGTCCGGATTAATTCGTAACCCATCTAATTTTTCAGTTGTCGCAGAGCCTGCTTTGTTTCTGCATTTCCGCACCGCGAGCCTGCGAGCACCGGTGTGGTCCTTCGAAGTCAGATATGGTATCTTGGTTGGGGTAATTCCAGAGATATGGTTCGACTGAGAGTCGTGAGAAAATCGGTTGTGAGCTGCGTGGTATGCCTGGCCTTGGTTGCTTTTCTGTTCGTTACTTTCTTTACAGATAAGAACCCAGGAGGGCAGGAGAGGGAAAACTTTCTCAATGGGGTGGGAATGGAAATGATCTGGGTGCCACCTGGGGAGTTTCGAATGGGTGACTTGACCGGTCGTGGTGAGGTGGATGAAAAGGCGATACGGCGCGTATGGTTATCGGGATATTACCTCAGCGCAACCGAGGTGAGCCAGGCTCAGTGGAGGTGGGTGATGGACACAGGAGTCATCGATGTCAATCCCAGCGCGTTCAAGGATGGCCGCTTGCCCGTGGAGAATGTGAGCTGGGATAACGCGATCGAGTTCTGCCGCAGGTTAACGATCAGTGAGCGTGACACGGGGAGACTACCCCGAGGATACGTGTATACTTTGCCGACAGAGGCCCAGTGGGAGAAAGCGTGTAGGTCGGGCAACGAGAATGATTGGGCAGGAGATCCTGCCGAGATGGCTTGGTATTCGCAGAATGCGCGTGGTTCCACCTGTTTCGTGGCAGAGAAAAAGCCGACTGCGTGGGGGTTTCACGACATGCATGGAAATGTCTGGGAGTGGTGTCGTGATTGGTATCAAAAAAGTTATGATGGTTTGCCGGTGGTTGATCCGGTGGGGCCAGTGCATGGAAAACGCAGGGTCACAAGAGGGGGCGCATGGTCAAGTGAATCTGCGGAGGGCTTGCGTTCTTCTCGTCGTGCCCGTCTGGTTCCCCCATACCGGGCGAATAATGTTGGGTTCCGTGCCGCGCTTGTGCGTGACGCCCGTCACTGATCACTGGGAGGGTGCCGTGAATCCAGTGCGGGAGGTGGAGAAGTTCTCCGAGTTGAACGTCTTTCGAATAGCGTGGTGTGCCCACGTTGAGGAGCGCCGGGAATGGGCATGCGCTCTTGCTAATCCGCGTCACCGCTGATGATGTGCTTTTTGATTTACCTGAAAACGAGAACAGGAACCACGGAAAGCACGGAAACATGCGGAACAAGAGTCAGTGATAGCGAATTGGCTACTCACCTGAAGAGGATGTTTGAAAGGCGTAAAAAGATGAACAACTGTCTGAATTTCAGTTTTTTCCGTTGATTCTGTGGTCAGACAATTGCGGTATTTAGGTTTATTGATCCGCACGCACCCACCCCAGTTGCTCGACGTTCAGAATGTGGGCCAGTGATGCGCCATCAGGTGTTTTGGTTCCCATAGGAGCAAGCAGCAGGATCGCAGGTTGTTGAAGCCGCTGATTGAGATTCTCACTCAGCAGGTCCGTCCGGACTTGGTTGGTTGCAGGAATGCCGACAAGAGTCACGCCTGGTTCATCGGGATGGCTCAGATCGAAAAGCGGAGTTCCGTCCCCTGATACACCGGAGAGATTGCGGGTGCTGATGCTTACAAGAACGCGCAGCTCCTTGAGAAATTTGTCAGAAATCTCCTCCTGGTCACTCAATCGACTGGTGTTTGCAAATTCGCCGAGTGACACCGGGTTCCACCCAACGAAGGATTCCCAGTCGAGACGAGGTGGGTTGGTCAAGAGATCGAAAGCGCATTGCCGCGCCGAGGTTTTTTGGTCGGCTTCATCTGTTGAGATCGCGCCATCAATAACTGCAAAGGGGTGCTTTCCCAACGGGATGATCACGATAGATGCTTGCTTGCGATCCACGCTGATCGGGGAGTAGGCGTGGTCGCGGTAATAAGCCTGCATCTTTGGCCGGGTAGTCGCTGCAGATCGAACAAAAGGCAGCATTTCCTGCCAGGTGGATGCCTTTTCCAGGTAGCCTGCACTTACCATGAGCAGGTCGAGGAGAGCAGTGTGTTGCTTATAGAGCAGTGAGGGGCTCAATTGTTTGACATGAGTGCTCTGTTGCGGGCCAAGCGCAGGAATGGGGGCAGGATCTGCTGGTGTTCTGTGCGACCCGAAATCAGGGTAGATCCGATCAAGTACCTTGAAGAGTGCAAAGAGGCAGATCATGCAGGTCAGCAGGATGACGCATACCTTGCCGACAAGAAGTCTGCGGCGCCGGGTCTGTTTGACTTTTGTCCGAGAAACAGATTCCTTTTTTCTTTTTGAGATTTGAATCTTGGAAGCATTGAACGAGGAAGCTGCCCCTTTTCTTATTTCCGGATGGGCCCTTCCAGAAGCATCCTCGGCTGCTGCGGTCTCGAGCAGGGTCTCCAAAGATGAGTCCATCTCGAGTGCCCTTGCCCGATGTCGGGCTGCTGCATCCGGTTGGTTGGTAAGTTCACAGACGAGACTTTTACAGAGGTGGGAAGCGCCGCGCTCCGGAGCTTCCATCATGGCACGCTCTGCCAGGCCATGCGCGGCAGAGGCATCGTGTTGTTTTAAAAAATTCAGGATTTCGACAAGGTCTCGATCCTGTTGCGGAAGAACAGGAGCATTTCCGATTGTGGCGCTGGCCGCCGCAAAATCTCCCTGCCCGACATATAGATCGACGAGGCCCCTTCTTGAACGCCAGTCGGTGGGATTTTTCTTGAGGGATTGCTTGAGAATTTCGAGCCTCCTATCCATAGATTGGTGTCGGTTCAATTTAGCCGGGGACTTCAGCCGTTGTGTTGCAACCCTACCCGGCAGAAGGCTGGTCAGCGTGCTGAAGCCCTTGCGCTCCGGTATGTTTCCAGATGAGGGGGGGAACTTCTGGTGCTCGAATTGTTTGTTGGGTCGAAGAATTGGAGACCATTCGGATCATCGATGATCGTGGATAACGAGTAAGTAGTTTTTTCAGGGACACTCGCGGGAGGAATGCCCGCATGGGAATCAACAGATCGAAACACGAACAGAGATCAAATTTGAAAGCACAGAATGAGCAGTGGGTCGCCGATCAAGGGGACCTGACCTGTGCGCAACATGACGAGATTACCAACGCGTGTCAATCTGGCGGCAATGATGCTCCGGCGCTGGCTGATTCTATGCGATGATCTCGTGTGCTACCCGGCCGTACACATCAGTCAGGCGGAAGTCACGCCCGGCATAGTTGTAGGTGAGTCGCTCATGGTCGAGGCCCAGCAGGTGCAGGATCGTGGCATGCCAGTCGTGAGTATCCATTTTGCCCTCGACCGCGGCGTAGCCGTTTTCATCGGTAGCACCGTGGATCGTGCCGCCTTTGACGCCGCCGCCGGCCATCCACATCGAGAAGCCCTTGTTATTGTGGTCGCGGCCGTCGCTGCCCTGCGAGTAGGGGGTGCGGCCGAACTCCCCGCCCCAGATGACCAGCGTATCTTCAAGCAGGTCACGTTGCTTGAGGTCGGTAAGCAGGGCGGCGATCGGCTGGTCGGTGGCGCCGCAGTCGCGCTCCAG
The DNA here is from genome assembly GCA_040263955.1 of Verrucomicrobiales bacterium. Taxonomy (GTDB): domain Bacteria; phylum Verrucomicrobiota; class Verrucomicrobiia; order Verrucomicrobiales; family DEV007; genus CALSSN01. The sequence continues at coordinate 5,522 of JBDQJG010000024.1, read as the reverse complement.
CGAGGCCTGCAGATTGCGGTGGTGGTCCCAGCCGTTGTAACCGACCTCGATAAAGCGGACCCCGGCTTCGGCGAAGCGGCGTGCCATCAGGCACTGACGACCGAAGTTGGCCATGCGCTGGTCGCTTGAGCCGATGCCGTAGAGTTCGCGGATCTGCTGTGGCTCGCGCTCGATATCGAGCAGTTCGGGAATTTCGTCCTGCATGCGGAACGCGAGTTCGAACGATTCGATGATCCCCTCGATTTCCGGCTGGTGGCCATCGCGATTCAGCTTGCTCCTGTTCATGGCGCGGATCAGGTCGAGCTGGCTGCGCTGCAGTTCGCGGTCGAGATGAAGATTGGCAATATTGTCGACTGCCTGTCGTTGCCGATTCCCGGTCTGACGCCGTATCAGACCACCTCCGAGGCCGCCTCCGGCAGAAATTTTTGTTCCCTGGTAGACGGCCGGCAGGAACGAGGAACCGTAGTTTCGCGATCCCCCGAGGCCACTGGGTGGGTTGATGGTAATGAAACCGGGAAGATTGGTGTTTTCCGTTCCCAGACCATAGAGTGACCAAGCTCCGAGTGAGGGTCGCACGAACTGGAAGGACCCGGTGTGCATCTGGGTAAAAGCTTGCGGATGGTTCGGCAGGTCGGTGGTCCGTGCGTTGAGAATGCAGAGGTCATCAGCGTGCTCGGCAACCTTGCGGTAAAGGTCGGAAATGAGGAGGCCGGATTGCCCGTACCGGGAAAACCGGCTGGCAGAACCTAGAAGCCTCGCCCCGCGTGCATTGGCAAAATCAGCGGTCTTGCCGTTGTTCTTATTGAGCGTCGGCTTGTAGTCGAAGGTATCGAGGTGGGAAGGCCCGCCTTGCATGCAAAGGAAGATGACACGTTTGGCCCGCGCCGTGAAGTGGGTGGGTCGCGGCGAGAGCGGCCCCGGCTTGCTGCTAGCCTGCGTTGCCCATGTGCGATGGGCCAGAGAAGCAAAGGCGAGGTATCCGAATCCGGAGGAGAGGGCCTTGAGGGAGGAGCGACGGTTCAGATGGCGCGGATTCATGGTGTCAGAGATGCAACACCGCAGGATTGGCGAAGTTGCGAGAAGAGCAGTGGTGGTATTGACATTCCCCGGCTCCGGGTTGTGTTCTTTCCGATGCGCGTGGGTGGCAAACAGTATCGGACGGTCTGGCTGTCTGAGAGCGATATGGCTGTGGTCTGTGTGATCGATCAGCGCAAACTGCCTTTCCGGTTCCAGATCGCGGAACTGCGCGCGGTGGCGGACGTCGAGCGGGCGATCAGGGATATGTGGGTGCGGGGTGCCGGCTTGATCGGTGCGACCGCAGGCTGGGGGATGTATCTTGCGGCTCGCGCGGTGCACGCGGGCGACGCAGGAGCCGGTTGGCTGAATGCGATTCGCGTAGAGGGGGAGCGGCTCAAGCAGACGCGTCCTACGGCGGTGAACCTGGCCTGGGCGGTGGATCGGCAGCTCGCGCGCCTGCAGGCCTGCGGCAGCGCGGAGGAAGCGGTAGCATGTTCCAGGATGGAGGCTGAGGCGATCGCAGATGAGGATGCGGCGATGTGCCGCCGGATCGGTGAGCACGGGCTGGCCCTGATCCGGAACCTGGCGATGGCAAAACCCGCCGGAGAGCCGGTTAATATTCTTACCCATTGTAATGCCGGGTGGCTGGCTTTCGTCGATCATGGCACTGCCACAGCGCCAATCTATGCTGCGCATGATGCGGGTATCCCGGTGCATGTCTGGGTGGATGAGACGCGGCCGCGCAATCAGGGAGCCCGCCTGACCGCATGGGAACTGGCGCAGCATGGAGTTCCTCATACACTGATTGTGGATAATGCCGGCGGCAGGCTGATGCAGACGGGAGCCGTCGACATGGTCATCACCGGAACCGATCGGACCACTCGTTGCGGTGACGTCGCCAACAAGATCGGAACCTACCTCAAGGCAGTGGCGGCGCAGGACAATGCAATTCCCTTTTACGTGGCGTTGCCGAGTTCCACCTTCGATTGGCGGATACGGTGCGGTGAGGAGATCCCGATCGAGGAGCGCGGCAGCGTCGAGGTGACTCATCTCTGGGGGGTGCCACGAGGTGGGCAGGAGGAAATGGAATTCCGTATCGTGGGGGAGCCGACTCAGGGGGCGAATCCGGCCTTCGACATCACGCCTGCGCGGTTGGTGACCGGACTGATCACCGAGCGTGGCATTTGTGCAGCTTCCGAGGAGTCGATTGGGGCCCTGTTTCCCGAGCTGGGAGAAGCTTGAGTAACGTGCTCGAGTGCTCTGCAGAATCTGACCTGCTCGTCTTCCCGGGGTGGGCGAAGGCCCGCTGCTGAGCTGACACGGGGGCTTCGAATCAACGTTTCGAGTTTCAGCAGGAAAAGGCGATGGCGTGGTGAAAGCCATTTGCGCAGGTGACAAGGGTCTCTGCCTGGTTGAATCCGCCTTTGCGAGCCGCGGCAATGATCCAGTCCACGTCCTCGGGGAAGTCGGAACTGTCGATGTGCGCAGCAATTGCCTGATGTTCCGGTTCGGTGATTTCCTTCCAGTCCCTGGCTATCCATTGCAGATACTCTGCCACGGATGCATCACGGCTGAGGCCGGGTCGGCAGAAAACATCGTAAAAGAGAAACAGGCCGCCAGGCCGCAGCAGGTTCTTGATGGATTCAAAAAACGCCTGCTTGGCGGGGGATTGCAGATGGTGCAGTACAAAGCCCGCTAGAATCAAATCGAAGCGGGACTGTTCCTCGATTACGAATGTCGTCAGGTCGGCTTCCCGGAATCTGGGTTTGATGACGCCCCAGCAAGGGTTTGCCTTGGCGTGGCTGAGCGCCATGGAAGAGGTGTCGACTCCGAGATAGGACAGGCAGCTGAATTCGTTTGCCAGCGAACTGGAAATTTCGGCATCTCCGCAACCAAGGTCGAGAACATCACCGAGCGAATGTGAGCGTCGCGGATGATTTCGCAGGCAGGTTGCGAGCGCATGATGAATCGCCGCATGCTCCATGTAGTCGCTGTCGATCACCTTGCGGTAAGTCAGCCATTGCTCCTCGAAAATGGCTTTGGAGTTGTCAGGTGCTGCAGGCATGGGGGTAAAAAGGTTAAGCCAATAAGCGAAGGTCACGTAGATTCACCCAAGAGGAAAGTGCGCATTCCGCGAGCGGGAGCCGCCTGTCTGGAGGACCTAAGCTGGGTGAATGATCGGAGAAAGCTGTGTGTCCAGGGATATCTATCATTTGATTGATGCGTATTCTTATCGACACTCGAGGCGATTTTTCATATATACTTAGTCCGGTTCTTGATGCGCCCGTCCGAATGTTCACTTGAGAAACATTGCGGCGGGGTGAACGCCCGGATAAACAGACAACAAATTAAAAAATATGAATAACCAGCTACAGACTTTTGCTTTCTTTCTTTTCGTCGCTGGTTTGCCCGGGTTGCCGCTTGGGACAGCCCAGGCGGAAGCGCGGGCGGATCAGCAGTTGGCCACGGTCATTGATACCATTCCTGACATCATTTTTTATAAGGACCTCGAGGGAGTCTATCGTGGTGGTAATCGGGCGTGGTCGAGTTTGGTCGGTCGGCCACTCGAGGAAATCATTGGCAAGACAGATTTTGATCTCTTTCCCGAGGAGGTGGCCCGATCTTTTCGCGGGTTCGACGAGCAAATGCTCAGTGAATTGTCCACCAGTCGCAATGATGAGTGGGTGAGGTATCCGGATGGTCGCAAGCTACTGCTCGACACCTTAAAGACGCCCTGGGTCGACGCCCAGGGCAACGTTCTCGGTGTGTTGGGGATTTGCCGAGACATTACGCCGAGGGAAGCGCAAGAGGGCCAGCAGACCGACGTCTCGCTGCAGGAGGCGGTGATGGTTGCCAATGCGCGTTTTTATGATGCCCTTGCCGCCATGTTTGATGGTGATCTGTCCGTGATGCAGGAGGTCTGGTCGCATGCGGATGATGTTTCACTTCAGGGGCCTTTCGGTGGTCGCATGGAAGGCTGGGATGCCGTGGAATCACATTTTGTAAAGGAATCCAAGATGGGAATGGCGGGACGCGTTCACTGTATGAATCCGCTGTGGACTGTCGGAACGGATATGGCTTCGGTCAGCTGCCGCGAGGTGGGTGAGGATATGACAGTGAACGGTGATCCGGTTGCAGTTGATCATCGGGCCACGAATGTGTTTCGTCTGGAGGATGGGGAATGGAAAATGGTGCATCACCATACTGACATGAGTCCCACCCTCGACACTGCTGACGAGTGAGGCAGATGCTCCGGCCATCGATGACGTCTTCCAGAATCAGGGAGATGCCAGTTGCCTGATTGCTGAGCGAACAAGCTCAGCAGATGCGTGGTCGCGGTTTTTCTCGGCCAGTTCGAGGGCTTTGTGGTAAGCCTGTAGCGCGGCTTCCTTTTCGTGTGATTCACCAAGGCAGTATCCCAAGTTGTACCAGATTACCGGATTTCCGGGTGCCAACTTGACGCCTTTCCTGTAGGCATCTATGGCCCTGTCTGTAATGCCCATGCGTTGAAGAATATCTCCAAGGTTGTTCCATGCGATGACATTGCCGGGATCAAGTTCGAGGCTTTTTTCATACTGCGTCCGAGCCAACTCGAAATCACCACGTTCCCGGTAGAGGTCACCAAGTCTTCTCCAGGTGCGTGGCAGGCGTGGGGCGATTTCGAGTGATCGGTGAAACGTCGCGATCGCTTCTTCCCAGTCGCCTTTTTTCGCGAGGGTGCCTGCGAGATTGTTTCGAGTCGACACGTTCCTTGGTTCGACTTCGAGTGCCGTACGGTAAAGGGAGATAGCCTCATCCAGTGCCCCTTGATCCGCCAGCAGATTTGCCAGGTTGTTGTTTGCTGGTGCATGCCGGGGTGTAATCGCCAGCGCATCGCGATAACTGGCCATGGCCGCTTCGATGTCCTTCTTGGTGAGCAGAGCATTGCCCAGGTTGTAATGCGCGTCGGTCAACCTCGGGTTGATGGCGATGGCTTTTCGCAACAGGGCGATGGCTTCATCAGGCTTTCCCTCGTTGTGAAGCATGACGCCCAGGTTGCACAGCGATGGTTGTTGTCGTGGCGCGATTTCCAGTGCTTTGCCATAATGGGTTTTCGCTTCAGCAGCCAGGGCGTTGGCCTCCTGAGGGTTTTGCTTTTGCGTCGATTCTCTGGCTCGTGCATTGAGAGCGTCGGCAAGTTTTTCATGGGCAATTGCGTTGGCGCTTGTTGCAGCAAGTGCGTGGCGCCAGAGTGTTTCGCTGTCTTTCCAGTAGGCGGTCTGCCTCCGGGCAGCCAGTGACAGCATGAGGATCGCAATAGCGGCACCGCTGACAATGATGTGTTTTCGTCGCGCAGAGCCCGCCATGCAGAAGTCTCCCAGAGTCCAGACCACGGCAATCGAGAGGCCAATCTGTGTCAGGTAGGTATAGCGATCTGCGATCAGTTGATTGCCTCCGGGGATCAATCCGATGATCGGAAGCGTGGTGATGAGAAACCACAGCCATCCCATGAGAAGATAGGGACG
>JBDQJG010000023.1:0-25432 GCA_040263955.1 Verrucomicrobiales bacterium | reverse complement strand
GCGTTCCAGCGTGTCCTCGTAGCTCGCGTAGTCGATACCGATGTTGTACGGCGGCGAGGTGACCACGACATCGATTGACTCCTGCTCGAACTTCGGGATTTTCTCGAGCAGGTCGCCGTGCAGCAGGTCGATTGTGGTCATGGTGGCAGGAAGCGGGAAAAGAGAGCCGTAGCAAATTGGATCGGTGGTTGGGGAAAATCCAGTGGAACCCGGCAAAAAGTGCTTCGCGCGCGTCTTCTTTGTGTCGAATTCGGGCCAAAGGGTGTTTATTGTATGGGCTTGAACGGGACAGGTCACAAACTGCGCTGGAGAAGGTCGATGAACGGCCCGGGTCTCATTGTGCTCGGCTTGTTCGTCACGCCTGTCGGCCTGGCGTGGATCCTCTTCCGGCAGCCTCCTGAAGAAGCCTAGGTGGCGCGGACCGAGGAAGGCATTATCGAGCGGATGTCGGTCGGTTTCTGGATCGCTGCGGTCTGTATCACTGCTGGCCTGGCTGTTCTACAGAGATGGCGGCGGGGCTGGTTTGGAGCTTGGTTTTTCAGTGTGCTTTGCCTGCGAGAACTCGATTTCCACAGCCGTTTCACACCGGAGAACATCACTTCGACCCGTTATTGGCGATCGGGCGAGGTTATCGTGTTTGAAAAGCTGTTGGTATTCTTGTTGCTGGCGGCCTGGGCTTGGGCCGGCTATCGCTTCGTTTGGGGCGGCTTGCGCTGGCGGCGGGGCGAGTGGACCCGGGGCAGGGCACATGCGGTGACGATCGTCGGTCTCTTTGGCTTCGCCTTTATTCCCTATCTGCTCGATAACACCCTCGACATGGATGACCTGGAGAATCCACGCACGCTGTTTTTCAGCCTGGTGGAGGAAAGCATCGAGATGGGAGTGCCAATCTTGATCTGCCTTGCTTTGCTGCAGTGGGCAGGCGTCAATCGGCGGCAAAGAGCGTGAGTGCGGATGCCGCGTCGTGCTGTCTTGTTACTCCCACTCGATGCTGGCGGGAGGCTTCGACGAGATGTCGTAGAGCACGCGGTTGACGCCGGCGACCTCATTGAGAATGCGGGTGGACACCTTGCGCAGCAGGTCGGCGGGGAGCTCGACCCAGTCGGCGGTCATGGCGTCCTCGGAGATGACTGCTCGCAGCGAGATGGCGAACTCGTAGGAGCGTTCGTCGCCCTTGACCCCAACCGTCTTGACGGGGATGAGGGCGGCGTAGGCCTGCCAGGTGCGCTCATACCATCCCGAGGAGCGCAGCTCACCGATAAAGATGTGGTCGGCCTCGCGGATGATGCGCAGTTTGTCCTCGCGCACCTCACCGGGGCAGCGCACGGCGAGGCCGGGGCCTGGAAACGGGTGGCGATCGAGGAGCAGGTCCGGGATGTCGAGAGATCTGCCCAGTGCGCGGACTTCATCCTTGAACAGCTCGGCGAGTGGTTCGATGACGCGGCCTTCCTTCTGCAGTTCGAGAATGCGGTCGACGCGGTTGTGGTGGGTCTTGATCTTCGAGGCGATCGAACCGGAGGAAGCGCTTTCGATCACGTCCGGGTAGAGAGTGCCTTGCGCCAGGATGTCGATGTCGTGGGCGGCGTCGAAGAAGACATCGATGAAGAGGTTGCCGATGACCTCGCGTTTCTTTTCGGGGTCGTCCACGCCGGCAAGTGCATCGAGGAACCTGTCCGAGGCATCGACGGTGAGGATGTCGATGCCGAGTTGGGCAAAGCCGGCCTGCACCTGGACGGATTCATCCTGTCGCAGAAGCCCGGTGTCGACGAAGATCGGGCGCAGCTTGACGCCGGCGTGCTTGAGCAGCACCGCCAGCACGGTCGAGTCGACGCCTCCGGAGACGCCGCAGACCACCTCGTGCTCGCCGAGTTGCGCCTTGATGTTTTCACAGATCTCGTCGCGCAGTGAGTCGATGGCGAAGGGCTTGGCGTCCGGGCAGAGCTTGAGGAAGTTGCGCAGGATCCGGCCTTCGTCCTCGGTGTGGGTGACCTCCGGGTGAAACTGGATGCCGAAGTAGCGGTCGGCCCACTGCAGGGCGACCGGGGTGCCGTGCTGGTTGGTAGCGGTGACCGTTGCGCCTGCGGGAATTTTAGACACGGTGTCGGAGTGGCTCATCCAGATCTTGGTGCCCGCTCGGACTCCGTCGAACAGCGGGCACACGGTGCCTTTGGCGGGCACCAGCTCGGCCGGTCCGAACTCACGCCGCTCACTTCTGGCCACGAGGCCTCCCCATTTGATATTGGAGAGCTGCATGCCGTAACAGATGCCCAGCACCGGTATATCGAGGGAGCGCAGATAGTCGAAGTCGAAGTCGGGAGCATCGGCATCCGCCGTGCTGCGCGGGCCTCCGGAGAGGATGACGGCGGCTGGTGCGTCGATGCTGGCCAGTTCTTGCGGATGATAGAGCATGGCGAAATAGCCTGCTTCGCGCACGCGCCGAACGATGAGGCGTGTGTATTGCGAGCCGAAATCGATAACGGCGATATGATTGCGAATCTCTGCGGCCATGGTGGTGAATCTATCGGGAACGAGAGGATGGTAGATGGAGCGGTGGGATTTGCCAAGCACAAGCAATGACAGTTTTAGCGCGACCCGAGCCGGAACATAGGCAAGAATCACGCAGTCGCTTTTTTTGATAAGCGCTGATCATCATGAGTCCAATCTTGAGTATTCTTGGCGAGAACCATCAGTCCATACGCGTGCATCTCATTGGCGTGGCAGGGTCAGGCATGAGTGGACTCGCCTTGCTGTTGATGAAATTAGGCCACGCGGTCAGTGGCAGCGATCGGGTGACCACTGAGGAGACAGAGCGAATGGAGGGTGGTGGGTTACGCTTCGCCTGCGGCCATGCGGCCGAGCATGTCGATGGCTGTGACATGGTGATTTACTCCTCCGCGATTCGTCCGGGAAACCCGGAATATGATCGCGCCAGTCAACTGGGGATTCCGCTGGTTCGAAGGGCCGAGGCATTGGCGGCATTGTTCAATGGCAGAAAGGGAATTGTGGTGGCTGGAACCCACGGCAAGACGACCACGTCGGCGCTGCTTGCGCATGTGCTGCGCAGGGGCGGCAAACACCCGTCGCATTACGTCGGGGCGGAGATTCCCGTGCTGGGTTCGAATGCGTTCTGGGATGATGAGGGCAGCCTGTTTGTCGCCGAGGGCGATGAGTCGGATGGTTCGATCGTCTGTTTTAAGCCGCTCAATTCCATTATCCTCAACATCGAGGCAGATCATCTCGATTACTTTTCGGGGATCGAGGAAATTCGCGCTGTGTTCCTGCAAGTGGTGAACCAGACACGGGGCGAGGTGATCTATTGTGCTGAGGACCTGGTGGCCACCGAGGTGGCTGCATGCGCTGCGCAGAGCATCGGGTATGGCTGGGATTCGGCGCGCGATGAGGTGGCTGCCGAAATCGTCGAGCGCGGGGCCGCGAGTACACGCTTTGCTGTCTTTTTTCGGGGAGATCGATTGGGTGAGATCACCCTTGGGATTCCCGGAGACCACAACGTGCTGAATGCGCTGGCGGCGTTCGCGGCCGCGCATTTGCATGGCGTCGGGTTTCTCGAGATCGGCGCGGCTATGAAGAGCTTCCGGGGAGCCCGCAGGAGGTTCGAGACGAAGTTTCATGGCGAGCAGTGGACTGTGGTTGATGATTATGGCCATCATCCTACAGAGGTCCGGGCGACGCTTGCGGCGGCGCGGCAACTGGGAAGACAGCGCACACTGTGTGTTTTTCAGCCGCATCGCTACACCAGAACCCAGTTGTTGAAGGATGCCTTTGGCAGGAGCTTTGCGGATGCGGATCGTGTCTTTGTGACAGATGTCTATCCGGCCAGCGAGAAACCGCTTCCCGGGGTGGGAGGGCACACCGTGGTCGAGGCGATCGCCGCTCATGGTGGCCCGTCGGCGGTATCGGTTCCCGCACTCGCCGCGGCACGGTTGGCAGCCGGTAATGCGCTGCGCGATGGCGATCTGCTGGTAACCCTGGGTGCAGGCAATGTGCACGAGGTCGGCACGGCCATCGCCGCGGATCTGGCAGTGCTCGCCGCCATTCGGGAAGCGGCTGAGGACAGCGCGGGAGTGTTTCGACTCTATGAACCGCTGGCAAGGCACACCACGTTACGGGTGGGGGGGCCGGCGCAGTTCTGGATCGAGCCGACCACGGCAGCGTCGATGCAGCGCGTAGTGGCGTATCTTCGTTGCCATGCGATTGCGGTGCGGGTGATCGGGCGCGGGTCCAACTTGTTGGTGCGTGACGGGGGAATTGCCGGAGCTGTGATTCACCCGGCGCGCGGCGAGTTCTGTGAGCTACAAGTGGAAGGTGACACGATCACCGCGGGAGCCGGGGTGCGGCTCAAGAAGGTGGCAGCGGTGGCCCAGCGGGCGGGCATCGGGGGATTCGAGTGGATGGAGGGAATACCGGGTAACGTGGGCGGAGCGGTTCGGATGAATGCCGGAGCCATGGGGGTGGAGACCTTCGACCAAGTAGTCGCGGTGCGCTTTATCGACACGCGGGGGGAATTGTGCGAGAAGCCACTGGCAGAGATCGAGTATCACTATCGCAGTGTGCCCGAGTTTCAGGAGCACTTTGTGACCTCGGTGGTCTTTCGTGGCGAAGCCGGTGCCGATCCGGCGGAGATCGAGAGTGGTCTCGAGGCCTCGAGGGCGAAGCGCAAGGGCTCCCAGCCGGTGGCAGCGAGTGCCGGGTGTACCTTCAAGAATCCCGCGCCGGAGGTGCCGGCCGGTGAACTCATCGACCAACTCGGGCTCAAGGGTCACAAGGTGGGTCGAGCGAGTGTGTCCGCCGTGCACGGAAATTTTATCACAAATGATGGAAAAGCACTCGCTTCGGATGTATTAAATATTATAAAAGATGTAACAAATGCTGCTTTCGCTGAAAAAAAAATCAACCTGGAAACCGAAGTGCAGATTCTCGGCGAAGACACAGTTGCATTTTAATCACCCCTTGAAGCCATGTCCGTGAAGCAGAAAAAAATCGTCGTTTTGATGGGCGGTCCCGGTTCAGAGCGGGCGGTTTCGCTCAAAACCGGTGAGGCGGTGGCCGGTGCCCTGCGCGCTGCCGGTGCCGATGTTGAAGAGATCGAAGTCAGGGGAGAGGAAGTCGAACTCCCGGAGGATTGCGATCTGGTTTTCATCGCCATTCACGGCACGTTCGGCGAGGACGGAACATTGCAGCGCATCCTTGATGAACGCGGGGTCGCATACACCGGCGCGGGTGCCGACTCAAGCAGCCTGGCATTCGATAAGCTGCTCTCCAAGAACCGATTCGTAGAATCCGGGGTGCCGACGCCGAGGTATGTGGAGGTGCCGGTCGATCATCTGCCGGAAGCGGAGATCGAATTCGATTTTATCGAAGTGGACGGCACGGTGCGGGAGCGCGCGGCGGTCCGGTTTCCCGCGCTCGAGGGACAGCCCGTTTTCGACCTGCCGGTGGTAGTGAAACCGCCCCGTGAAGGGTCCAGTGTGGGAGTGCATATCGTCGAGACGAGCCGGGAAATCGAGAAGGCGTTCGTGGACGTGGCGCAGTATGGGGATCGGGTGCTGGTCGAGGAGTGCGTGCGGGGCCGTGAGTTGACCGTGGGAGTGCTCGGAGAGGATGCCCTGCCGGTGGTTGAGATTCGTCCCGAGTCGGGATTTTATGACATCAACAACAAGTATCCGTGGTTGGAGTCGAAAGGGAAGACCAGTTATTTTTGTCCGGCAGAACTTCCCGAGGAGGTGACTGCGACCGTGCAGGCAGTCGCGCTGGCGGCTCATGTGGCCCTGGGCGTGGAGGTCTACTCGCGGGTGGACGTCCTGCTGGACGACCGGAATGAACCTTGGGTCCTTGAGGTCAACACGATTCCGGGAATGACGGAGAGCAGTCTGTTGCCAAAAGCGGCGGCTGCGGCAGGGACTGATTTTTGCGGGTTATGCAGTCGCATCGCGGAGTTGTCGTTGCAGGCCCGTAGTAGTGAAACGCCGGGCTGAGAAACTGGCCGCGAAAACAGAGTAGGAACAACCGAGTCGATGATACGAATTGGCAATCTGGTGAAACTGATTGGCGGCGCGCGCAACAGGCGGCGTGCCGCCACGAGGAGCCGCAAGGATGGCAGGAATCGTGATCTTCATGTTCTCAATCTGCGCGTGAATTCGAAGAGGTCGCGGCAGGTTCGCAGGAAGCGAGCCTTGTTGCGTGGACTGCGCATGCTGTTGGCGGCGGGAGGAGTGGGTGCTGTTGCCCTTTCGGTAAAGGCTGTTGTTGATCAGGTGTATTACGAGAATCCCAGTTACGAATTGGTTGAGATGCAGATCAAGACAGATGGCAACCTTTCCTCGGACACAATTTTCAGGGCGTCAGGGATTCGCCAGAATGACCACCTTCTTGACCTCGATCTCGAGTCCGTGAGGTCCGCAATCATGGTGCTGCCGCAAGTGGAGGATGTGCGTGTGGAGCGGCGTTTACCGGACATCGTCTCGATCGAGGTATGGGAGCGCGTGCCCATTGCCTGGCTCGAATGCCCGGCTGTGGGCGCGATTGCGTATTCGCCTGACCAGGGATGGTTCATTGATGCCACGGGACGGGTGTTTCCATGTGGAGAACTGGCCGACACCCATCTCGACCTGCCTGTCATTGTGGTCGATGACATGCAGCCCTTGGTCGGGAAGGTGCGGGTGAAGTCGGGATGTGTCTGGGATGCGGTGCGGCTCATCGAATTGAACGAGGAGCGGCTGTTTGATGAACAGCTGGAGATTAATCATGTCGAGTGTGCCAGTGACTATTCCCTGACTGTGTTTTACCGGAACGATGCCTCGGTGGTCTTCGGCACGCGTGATCTGGAGGGGCAGTTCGATGATTTCGCGGCCATTCTTGCTTTCATGAAAGATAAGGGGCTGCAGATCGCGACGCTCAATCTCATGGTGGCGGAAAACAAGCCGATCACGTTTTACCAAGGGCCGACGAATTGGGAAGAGGTGCCTGTTTTGCGGGCTTCCGAGTCCCAGAGTGAAGAGGAGAATACCGATAATGATGCGCCCGCCATCGTCGAGGCAACCGAGACATCACCGGAATCTGGCGAGGTGCCGCAGGCTGATGATGGTAAATTGTCTGCGCAATCCAGCTTGGCGCGTGAAACGCGCAGTGGTGGTGCAGCGCGAGGAAGCGAGGCTGACGTGCGCGCGATCATGGGCAGTCTGTATGACTGACCGGGCTGGTTACGGTGATTTCTGCTGAGGCCGCCGGGACAGTATTTCCGCTTGGATCGGCGAAACGTATCATCCGCCTCACGGAGCATGTGAGTGGTCGCAGCGTCTAACTTGTCGGCCTGTGCGACACGAATTCCGGGCTGAAACGCACGCCAGGAGATACCGCTTGTCGGAGGAAGCTGCGCCACTAGAATCCCATCGCGCATGAGGCAGGAGGATGAGCATGTGGTCGGAAAGCAGGCGGGAAGAATCCGGGGACACCGGTTCTGGATTGGTATCGCGTATTTTCTGTTTGCAGCGGCTCCCGGGTGCTGGTTTCCCACCATCGCCCGAACCCTGATCGACTCGGGGTGGGATGACCTGGTGAAGCCGGTGTTCCTCGTCATGCCGTTAACTGGCCTGGTGTCTCCGTTGCTCTTTGCCGCGCTTGCCGACCAAAGGTTCAACGCCGAGCGTTTATTGGCCTGGATAGTCGGCGGAGGGTGCGTGTTTCTCTGGCTCGCCTTCGAGGCGCTCGAGGCCGGTCAGAGTCGGGCGTTGTTCATGCTCTGGATGGTTGCCAACATGCTGGTGGGTGCGCCGGCCTGGCCGCTGCTCAATGCGGTTGCACTGACACATCTGCCAGGTGAGCGGTTCGGCGTTTACCGGGCTTGCGCGACACTCGGGTGGGCATTGGCTGGGTTGACGGTAAGTTGGTTGGGGGCGGATGCTTCGGCATTTTCAGGCAAAATGGCGGTGGTTGTTCGGCTGATGGCCTGTGTTGCCTGCCTGTTTTTGCCCCTTACAATACCTCGAGCCGCGCGGGCGCGCAGCTGGCGGGATGCCGTCGGGCTCGGTGCGTTGGGCATCCTCAAGGATCGCCAGATAGCAGGCTACTTCGCGGCGGCATTTCTGTTGGCCGTACCGATGGTGTCGCATTACATGCACACGCCTCTGCATCTTGACGTATTCGGGATGCGGAGAACGGCTGCCGGCATGGCAATCTGCCAGCTGACCGAGCTTGTTGCCCTGCTCGGGATGGGCTGGTTGATGATGCGGTGGTCGCTGAAAATGATGTTTGTCTTTGCCATGGCCTGTGCGTTGGGGCGGTTTGTTCTCAATGCGGTGGCAGCCGAGGTTGGCAGTGTTTTCCCCATACTGGTCGGCCTTGGTCTGGCTGGTATCACCTGGGCACTGTTTTTCGAGGGTGGTCGGGTTTTTGTCGATCGGCGTGTCGAGGTGGGAATGCGGGCACAGGCACAGGCGTTGCTGGGATTGGGAACGATGACCCTGGGTGCCATTGTCGGGACGTTTTTTGTCGAGGCTGTCTGGCAGGGTAGGGTGGCAGACAATGGTGGTGGCGGTGGTGATTGGGCCGCCTACTGGTGGACTCTCTCGGTTCCGGCTGCTGTGGCGTTGTGCATCCTGCTGGCTTCCGGTCTACGCTCCGGAAGTCACGTTCAGGACCGGATTACCCGAGAGTGAAGTGATGCTCGTGGGATTCCCCGTGCGGTTCAGCCAGGGTCGTAGTAGCGTAATTTTAATTGTTTCACCCATGACAGGGTTTCTTTTCATCCCGGCTTGCCGGGCCCTCTTTTCGTTGGAGCGAGGCCGCATGTTCGACAAGTGGTTGCCCGCAGAGCGGTCGCGGAGCGGATTGGTTGTGGAGTTTGGTGCGTATTTCTTGATCTGAATGGTATGGCAGGCATGCGACGAGTTGAGGAAGGTGGTCAGAGGCGGGCGGGGAGGCCGGCCGGCCTGCTTGACGGAATGATTCAGCACTACGCGGGCAGCGCTGTGGCTTGCGGACTTGATCCCGGTTTGGAAGAAAGACTCCGGGAAGGCTTGCAGCGTGAGGGGGGAGAATTCTTCTGCAGGGATATGCAAGCCCTCTGGAAGATGCTCGAAATGGTGATTGTGCGCTCGGGAATCGATCCCCGTGCGGGGCGAGACACGGTGGATCTGCTCAACCTGGCCTGCGGGGCTTGTGAGGAAGGTTCCGTGCTCAGTGCGTTCTTAGGCCAAGGGATCAGGAGGGTTCGGCAGTTCGCGCTCGACCTGCGGGCTCCGGAGATCGGCAAGGGCAAGCGACGCTACCAGGCGACCGAGCGCCTTTTCGAGGAGGCTGGCGTGCCGCGGATTCGCGCCGGAGGGGAAAAGGGTTCCAGTATCGAGTTCGTTGCCGACGACGCGATCCGGCTGGCCGGCTACGGGCAGATTCCGGAGAACTTCGACATGATTTTCGTCAGGCACCAGAACCTATGGTTCGATCGGGCGGTCTGGCAGCGGATTTACGATTTCGCGCTGCACCGGGTGGCACCGGAAGGCTTGCTGGTGATCACCTCGTACTTTGACCGCGAGCACCTTGAAGCGCTCGCCGTGCTGCGCTCGCTCGGCGGCGAGGTTCTGGCTACCTGCCAGAACCCGTGGACGCGAAAGCTCGACTATCCCGGCAAGACCGTGGATCGCCACGTGGCGGCGATCGTGCCGGGTGGTGGCAAGGAGCACAAAATCGTGTCACCAGACGCGTAATCCGCGGCAGAATCAGTTTTTTTCTGCCAGTGCAGCGAGCACCTCATCGACCATTTCGCTGGGAGAGACCGCCTTGTTCATCCACATCAGTTTGCCGTCGGAGAACAGAAAGGCCTGGCGTGCGGGCAGGCCGAGAACCGGGGCGGTGGGAACGCCGAAGGCTGAGATGACGGCCTTTTCCCTGTCAGCGAGAAGCGCGAAGGCAAAGGAGAACTTGTCGGCGAAAGCTGCCTGTGCCTGCACGGTGTCCGCACTCACTCCAATGACCTGGACACCAGCTGCGGCCAGTCGATCGGTATTATCCCGCACTGAGCAGCCCTGTTTGGTGCATCCCGGCGTGTCGGCTTTCGGGTAGAAATAGACCAGCGTGTGACCGGTGCGCAGTATCTCGTCGAGATCCTGCATGCGGTTGGCCTGATCCGGAATGAGTTTGCCTATCTTCGGGGCGGCATCTCCGATCTCCAGGGCGCAGGCCGAACCGGAGTAGAGCAACCAGGAGAGAGCGATACGCAGCCAGTGGGGAATTCTCATGCGCGATAATACGGTGGCAGGGGATGTCCGGATTTCAAAGTTCCCGGTAATAATAGATTTTAACGTAGTCCATGTCGCGTTCTTCATCGCGGCCTCTCTCGAGTAGTTCCTCTGCTCCGTGCAGGAAGGCGGAAGAGAAGGTGATGTCGACACCGACGTCGAGTCGCAGTCGACTTTTCATACGACGTTTGACCTGTTCGGCAGCTTGCTTCGAAACGGCAAAATTCGGGTCGAGTTCACGACCGCGCTGTTTTTCGTAGTCGGTCTTGAAGGCATCGAATTTCCGAATCATTTCCGGTTCACCGGAGAATGTTGCCCGCTTGAATTCCCCTTCATCGAACTCTTCCGATTCACTCAGGTAGGAGAGCGCAGTCTTCGCCATGGCGGCCCGGTCTTCCTGGCTGAGTTCCTCGGGAAGGCCTTTTTCGGCGAATGCGACGCAGAGTTCGCCGTATCCACGGGTCAGGTATTCCGGACTTTTCACCGGCTTGGCGCCGACAAAGTCCCGGTTCCAGAAGTGCGTGTTGCCACCGCTCTTGTCGAACAGGTAGACCCAGTAACCGTCTTCCCCGGAGTGGTCGATGATCAGGCAGCCCTTGTCGATCTTGTCGGGGTAGATGCCTTGTTGGGTGGAGAGCACCAGGTCACCGTCGTGCTCGGCGATCTGCAGGAAGGCTTGCTTGCTCTCGGACTTGATGATGCTCAGGGCGCGGACATCGTCGCGTCCACCCAGCCCGATGTTTCCGATCAGTGCCATGCACAGGTCACCGGACTTGATGTTCGGGTGGTGGCTCTTGGCATACAGGTGCTTGGCGATGACGACGCTCTGATCAAGCAGGCTCTCAGGGTTTTCGAAAATGCCGGCCGCACAGGCATAGAGTTGGTTGTTCGAAAGCGAGCTGTGGTGGTGGAGCCTGTGCAGATCCAGCGACCGAAATGATTTAAGGAAACATTGCGTGAGCAGTCCGGCATCTTCAGGCTCGAATCGGCAGGGGTGTCGGGAAGTCTGCAGGGGCTCCTTGCGCAAAGGATTTCCCACCCTCGCCAGGGCGAGGGTGGTCAACTGGGCCTTGTTGAAGCGTGGTGTCAGTGACATCGCCAGCACCATTGATCCGCCCGTGGGTGGGATCAAGAAATTGCGTGGCACATGGGTGGTGGCATCAGCTATAGAGTGATGGAGTGCCTGATCACACAAAACCATTTTATCTGGCAGGACCGACCGCGTCCGGCAAAACGCGCATGGCGATTGACCTGGCGCGCAAGTGGGACGGTGAGGTAATCAATGTCGACGCCTACCAGGTATATGACGCCCTGCCCATCCTTTCGGCGGCACCGACGGCTGCTGAGATGGGTGAAATCCCCCATCACCTCGTGGCTGTGCTCTCCCCCTCGGAGACCTGTGATGCGCATCGGCTCGCGGGAATGGCGAAACAGAAGATCCGTGATGTTCATGCGCGTGGGCGGCGGCCTATCGTGGTTGGAGGCGGCGGTTTATATATGAAGGCGATCACCCACGGACTCGAAGCGCCGCCCTCTGATCCGGGCATCAGGGCGGAGCTTGCCCGCTTGACTGCAGAGGAACGTGCGCGGCGACTGCAGCAACTCGATCCGGAGGCCGCTGCGTCCACCGACATGGACAATGATCGCTATGTGACGCGCAACCTCGAGATCTGCCTGTTGACCGGAAGACCATTGGCGGCATCGAAACAATCATGGCAGCAGCCTCCGCGGGAGCCCTTCGAGGGAGCTTTTCTCGATTGGCCGCGTGAGGAGTTGTATACGCGCATCAATGATCGAACAGCGGCGATGTTCGAGGCCGGGGTCGTTGAGGAGGTGGCGGCTGCCGACCTGTCGGGCTTTTCTCAGACTGCATTGATGATGCTCGGGTTGAGGGAAATTCGTGCCCATCTCGCCGGCGAACTGTCTCGGGATGATGCCATGCAAGCCATCCGGCAGGCAACGAGGCGCTATGCAAAGCGTCAGTGCACTTGGTTCCGGAAAGAGCCCGGCTTCGAGCGCATCGCGATGGGAGGGAGTTGATTCAATCGTGGAAGACGCCGGGAAGCCGGGCGGAGCCCGCCGCGTCCATGCCCGGCAAGTGTCTCCGGGCTAAGCTCCGTGCTCTCTCATACGGCGGTTCACGACAGGCACTCACCTCGTGCCATAGGTAAAGAGAATGCGCTGGCCTTCGGTTTCGTGCGGTGGTTGGTTGTGCCCTTATGCGTCTGTTTTTTATCGGTCGAGCCTGTGGTTTTGCGGTGGTTCCTGCCGCGGTGCTTGGGATGGTCGTTGGAGGGCCTGCGATGGCTGTGGCCGAGGATTATCTGGATTTACCCGAAAAGATCGAATCCCAGTCAGAAGGAATTTCCCTGAGGCGCAGGGAATTGCTGCCCAACGCGGTGATCCGGCCACCGGTTACGACTGACCCCGGGGTCGCCGATTCTGCCGCGGGGCGGATCGGTGAGGGCCGTCTCAGCTGGCGGTTTTTCAAGCCGGATCGTGATGGTGTGGTCGAGTTCAGTAAACAACCAATTCCTGCCGTGGTGCGCACCACGCCGGTGGAGTTGATTCGGGGAATCATCCTGCTTCCCGGTGAGATAGCGCTGGAACTTACCAACACTGATCGGGAAATCCTTTTCGGTAGAGAGAGTGACTCGGCAGACACGGATGACCCGGAAGGCAGGGCGGCGCGGGCTGCCTCTCTGCGCAGGCAGATCGAGACGTATACCAGCGGGGTCCGTGTTGCCGCCGACTTCGAGGGGATCCGCGATCACGGCACCAGACCCTCGGCGGAGACGGTTGCGCTGCTCGAGTCGCTGCTCGGCGACTCGGTGGAGCGGGAGGCGGAACGGGGTATCGCCGAAGCGGTGATCCTGGGTTTTGCCACGGCTGGCAGGACGTTGAAAGATGTGATTATTGCCAGGGATGAGA
The DNA here is from genome assembly GCA_040263955.1 of Verrucomicrobiales bacterium. GTDB lineage: Bacteria > Verrucomicrobiota > Verrucomicrobiia > Verrucomicrobiales > DEV007 > CALSSN01. The sequence continues at coordinate 12,251 of JBDQJG010000023.1, read as the reverse complement.
ATGTCCGGGGCGTGTTCAAGGTGGTTGTTTTCGGGGTGCAGGACCCTGACAGGCTGCCCGGGCCTGGTGATGGGGGCGAATAGTGGGACGCGCGTGCGGCGGGCTTATTCCGATTGCAGGCTTGTCCGCAGGTCGGGCAGTCGAACAGAAGCAGCAGCGATCGAGGCCACGCCGAGGAGCAGTGATAGTGCACTGAAAAGAAAAATGCCGGACAGGTTGATACCGCTCCCGGGTGACGCGAGCTGCGGCCAGATCGCGATGAAGGCAGTGGCAAGGCCCAGCGTGATGCTGAAGACCAGCAGAGCGATATGTTCGGAGAGAATCAGCAGGCGAATGCGCGTGGCCGTGAACCCCAGAGCCCGCATCAAGCTGAGTTCACCGCGGCGCTCGAGCAGCTGGCGTGCCACCACGGCGCCGAGACCGAGCGTGCCGATTACCACGCCAAGTCCCCCGAGCGCGGTGAAGATTCCCAGGTAGCTGTTCTGAACAGCATGAAACTCGTCCAGGCGGTCGGCAGCCGACTGCAGTGCCAGTCCGCGAGAGGCGAGTTGGCGGGCGAGCAGGCTGGCAATCGCGTTTTGGTCTCCGGCGCCCGGGCCGATGTCGACGAGGAAACTGTGGTAGCCGGCAGCGGAAGGAAAATGGCGGGTGAAATGCTCTGCGCAGAGGATGACACGTCCCTGCAGAATCGAGCCGGCCAGTGTGCCGACGATCTCGATATTGAATTGCTCGCCCTGCTCGTCTGTGTAAACGAGGCAGTCACCGATTTTTTTGCCCAAGGCATAGTTGGCGGTATTCTGATCGACGATCGCCGGGATGTTTCCTGCCTCGGTGAGGCCATTGAGGCTGGCCCAGTTTTGCTCGCCACTGGTGAATGTGAAGGCCTGTCGCGTGGCCAGTTCGGATGGGTCGATTCCGAGCAGGGTCGGGCGCTGAGCGCGGTTCAAATTCAGGCAGGATGCGTCGTCACCCGGCAGGGAACGCAGCGGCACGATGGCTACTCCATCGAGTTCTCCGGGATCAAATCCGAGTGCCAGTTGTCCGGCGGCGGAACCGGGATCGTGGTAGATCGGCAGGGAGGACTCGCCCACCAGGGCGAAGCCGCCGGTGCCGGAGGAACGGAAGCTGGCATCGGAGCTGGCATCGAGTCGAAAGGCGTTGACCGAGGCAACCAGGAACACTGCCGAGGCGACCAGGCCGGTCACGGTGAGGGCACGCCCGGGACGGCGCACGAGGTTGCGGATCCCTAATTGCACGATGCTGCCGGGAGCAGCTTCGCGGGGGCGGTCGAGGTGGCGCAGGATCATTGCCAGCACCGAGATTCCGGCGACCAGAAGCAGGGCGCCCGCACCGAAGAAAGCACCGGCAAGAGGCGGTCCGGAGAGGGTTCGGGAGATGAGCAGGGCACCTGCAGCACCGGCCAATGCGAGCATCGCACTGATCGCAGCTGCGGAGACGCGGCACCTCGACGATTGGGTGCTGATTGCGTGATCTCTGGAAAAGGCTGCAGCTTCGGCACCGGAGAGAAGTTGGCGGGGGGATTTACGGAACAATCCGCGTCCGGCGAAGGTGACGACTGCCAGCGAGAACAGCACAGCGAGGAGTGCTCCCCCGAGTGCCGTGAGGGGCTGCAGGTGAAAGACCCACGGAATGGCACCGGTGGCGTCCTGCCACAGGTGGGTGAGGCCCCAGAGGCAGGCCCTTGCGTAGACTGTTCCCAGGCCGATGCCGCACAGAGATCCCAGCAGGGTGACGAGCGCGGCTTCCCCGAGAACAGCAATCCTGGTGATGCTTTCGGGCAGGCCAACAGCTTTCTGCAGGCCGAGTTGAGCGGATCGTGACTCGAGAGCAAACAGGAAGAGCAGGGCGGCAAGCATGACTGCCGCGACAAGAATGAACCACCCGAAATAGAGAAAGTAGGTTCCCAGCGGCAGCGCGTCCCTGACGGCGGCGTCCGCGTCTTGCCTCAGGGTCTCAACTGAGATTCCGACTGCAGCAGGTGTGATGCGCTCGCGCAGCGCACCTGTGAGGTCCTCAGGTGGTCGGGAAAAACGGATGCCGGTGCTCTTGCCATAGCGGTTTCGCCAGAGCCGGGTCCCGTCGTCGAGTTGCAGAAAGACCTTGGGGGTGCCCCGATGCGTTCTCCAATAGGCCTCATCCTTTTCACGGATCGCCCCCAGATCGATTTCGAAACCCGGATCCCAGTCGCGGCAGTTGTCCGCATCGGTGATTCCGGGGAATGCCGGCATCCACGAATCGTCGACTTCATTCGCAGTCATCGGCAGAATCCTCGTGACCACGAATTCGGCACTCTTTTCCGCCAGTTTGCGTTGGCTGCCGGTTGCGGGCACGAGGTAGCGCAGCGATACGGTATCTCCGATGCCGATACCGAGATCGTCCGCCAGCCACTGGATGATCGCTGCGGGAGGCAGGGTGGAGCCGGGCGGAGGGTCGGGCACAATGCCCTCGGTGGCCGTGACCATTGAAGTGGGGGTGACCGTCGTGCTGCCCGGGGAGGAGATGGCGTGTACCAGGTAGGTGAGCAGCGGCCGGACATTGCCAGCCTGCACGAGATTGATCAATGCCTGCTCCACAGCCGGATCCATGAACACCCGCGCACTGCGGATCTCGAATGTGCCGTCTGCGAGTCGGCTGCTGCTGAGGCCGAGATCCGCGGGCGTCCATGCCTGCGCGAGTTGCCTTTGATCGATGCCGGTAGAAAGGATCAGGTTGGCCCGCTCCGGCTGATCGAGAACGGCTTGCAAATGAGCAAGTGACAGAAAGATGTTGAGGGCCGGAAGTTGGTCATTGGTCGCTTTGAAGCTGCCGAGGTTCTCGTTATCGAGGACTTGCGCAACCTGTGCCCGGATAACCAGATCGTTTTCGGTGGAACCGGAGAGCGGCGCATCTTTGGGCAGGAGACCGGGCTTTTCCATGCGCACGAGGAGCAGGTCCCCGACGGTCAGGTCGAGCCGCTCGGCGAGTGCCCGGCTGAGCAGGCAGTGACCAGGCGCGATCGTGAGCGGCGCTCCAGCATTGGAAAGAAGCCCGAAGTCTGCCGTAATCCCGATGACCTGGACGTGGTTGACGCGCTTTTTCCCGCCGTCTGCGGAGGCGGTTCCATGGGCGAGAATGGCCGGCATGTGCGTGCCCTCACCGAGGCTCGTGGCAAGCGCTGCGGTAAAGAAACGATCGCTGCCAACCAGGGCGTCACGGATCTTGCCGAGCCGTTGGTTCGCCATACTGCCCAGACTGGCGGTTACCGAGTCACCGAGAATCAGGGAACCCGATATGACCGCCGTGGCAAGTGCCGTGCCGCTCAGCAGCCCGAGGTGCGCTCTCCAGTAATGGCGCAGGCTGCGGAGGATCAGGCGGGAGAGATTCATGCCGATTGCGTGGCTGGGCACTCTGCTCACACCAGCAGCCCCCTCTCCAGTCGGCAGGCTCGGGTCATCGTCGCAGCCACGTCGGGATCATGCGTGACCGCGACGATAGCCATTTTCTCCTGCCGAGCCAACCGGGTGAGTAGTTCCACGAGCTCCCCGGCGTTGTGTTCGTCGAGCGCACCGGTGGGTTCGTCGGCCAGCAGCAGGCGGGGTGTGTTGATCAGAGCACGGGCCACCGCGGTGCGTTGGCGTTCGCCACCGGAGAGTTGGCTTGGCCGGTGGTGGAGGCGATCCTGCAGCCCGACAGCCTCGAGGAGCTGCCGGGCGCGTGCCTCGCTTGCACTTCTTCGGCTCCGATCCCGGGTTGCCAATGTGGGCAGGAGCACGTTCTCAATGGCTGTAAGTTGCGGCAGCAGGTGGTGCAGTTGAAAGACAAAGCCAATGGTCTCCGCGCGCAGGCGGGCCAGCGCTTTGTCATCCAGGTCGGTGACGTCCCGGTTGAGGATTCTTATCGTGCCGGTATCGGGAGTGTCGAGCGTCCCGAGCAGGTTGAGCAGCGTGGACTTGCCACACCCGGAGGGACCGGTGATGGCGATCGTTTCACCAGCCGTCACCTCAAGGTCGACCCCGTCGAGGACGACGAGCGGGCCTCCGTTATCGGCCTCGGTGAAGGATTTGCGCAGGTTGGTGGCGGACAGGATCGTTTCGGGCATGGCGGCAATCGGTGTGCAGATTACTTCACTGTTCACGGATCCAGCGCTGCGACTTGAATTCGTGGCGGGGCAGGGAACCCGGGGCGACTTCCGTAACCGCGATGCGCAGAGAGAACCGATCGCGCAGGGAACGGGCAAGCTGTGAAGCGATGCCCGCCTGCGAGGTTTCGATGCGTATTTCCAGCTCCGGCATGGCATGGACTTCGCGCTCAATGACCAGAAATTCGTCGACCGAGAAAAAGGTGCGCACGACTTCTTCCACAGCGCAAGGATAGAGGTTCACGCCACGGATAATACGCATTTCATCGGCGCGGCCGAGAATGCCACCATCGAGGTGGGTGACGCCATCGAGGAGAACCTTGCGCACCCGATCACCGGTTCGGTAACGCAGCAGCGGACTGGCGGTGCGGGCCAGGGTCGTGATAACCAGTTCGCCTTCGCTGCCGTCTTCCACCTCCGTGCCGGAGACTGGATCAATGACTTCGCAGAGGTAGCGTTGGTGATCGAGGCAGAGGATGCCGGGACGTCGCGGATGTTGCCAGGAAATCGGGCCTGTCTCCGTCATGCCGTGGTGATCGAAGACCCGGGCTCCGTTCCACAGCCGGGTGATTGCCTTCCGGATTGCCGGAATACTGCCGCCTGGCTCACCGGCCACCAGAATGGTTTGCACAGCGAGTTCTGTGGCGGCGGGGTAGCCAGCCTGTCCGATCATCTGGCCGAGGCGGATGGCATAGGTGGGCGTGCAGCACAGGACCGTGGCGCCCAGACGGGCCATCTGACCAAGTCGCTGTCGGCTGTCGAGTCCACCACCGGGCAGGCAAAGGTAGTCGTTGGCTGCCGCCTCGAAAGCAGTCCAGAAACCGAGGAACGGACCGAATCCAAAGGCGAAAAAGATCCGCTCCCGCCCGGCACTGAGTCCGGCATGCCGGTAGACTTCGCGCCAGGTGGCGAGCATCGTCTGCCAGCTTTGCGGCGTATCGATGACCGTCATCGGTTCGCCGGTGCTGGTGCCGCTGGTCTGGGAGCAGCGGGTGTAATGGCCGAGCGGTGCAGTCAGGTTCGAGCCGAAAGGGGGGTGTTGTTGCTGGTCACGCAGCAGATCGTCACGTGTCGTGAATGGGAAGTTCTCGGTGAAGGCCTCGAGACTGTCGAACTTGATGCATGCATTGTCGGTGCCGGCGTGGTCCGGTTGTTCGGCAGTCGCGCGCAGCTTCGGAGCGTAGAACGTGTCCTGGCCGGCCAGCTGGGCGAGCAGGGCATTGAGTTGTTCGAGCTGGTCACTGGCGTCGGGCATGCTGTCCGTTTGTCATCGCAATGGTGCCATGGTGTGAGCGGGGATTGCAAGTGGATCAGGCGGAAATGCGTGACCGCGGCGTGCCGTCTGCGCAGGCAGTCGGCAAACGCTCTTGACCACCATTGGCAGGAGACTCTACCCTTGCGCTGCACCGGGGGCAAAGCTGGCCGGTGAAAGCAATCAAAATTATGGCGACAAAAGTAGGTATTATCGGAGCTGGCGGCATGGTCAGCTACCACATCGAGGGGTTCCAGCGTGCCGGGGCGGAGATCGTGGCTCTCGCTGATATGAACGCGGAAGCCGCGGCGAGGGTGGCTGCAGAAAATGGTATTGCGAAGGTTTTCGGTGGAGTGGATGCCGCCACGGAAATGCTGGCCAGTGCCGAGATCGATGCGGTTTCGATCATTGTTCCCAACAAATTTCATGCACCGCTGTGCATCCAGGCGCTCGAGGCCGGCAAGCATGCCTTCTGCGAAAAGCCGCCGGCACTCAATGCGGATGAGGTGGGTGCAATGATTGCCGCACAGAAAAAATCCGGATGCCAGCTGATGTTTAATTTCAACAATCGTGCCCGGCCCGAGAGTTTCGCCATGAAGAAATTCATTGATGCGGGCACGGTGGGAAGAATCAATTCCGCTCAGGCGACCTGGTGCCGCCGCACGGGTATTCCCGGGATCGGCGGTTGGTTCACCAACAAGGCACTTTCCGGCGGCGGTCCGGTCATCGATCTGCTGCACATGGTCGACCTGGCGCTGTATTTCATGGGTTATCCGAAGCCCGCCCATGTCATGGCCAACACCTTCGATGATTTTATAAAGAATCCGGATTTCAAGGGTCCGTGGGGTATTCCCGATAATGCCGCGGGAGTTACCGACGTGGAAGCCGCCGCCCACGGCTTCGTGCTGTTCGAGAGCGGGCAGGTGCTTTCCATGCAGTTTTCCTGGGCGGAGATGGTCAAGCGCGAGGAAGTCTCGGTGGTGTTCCAAGGAACCGGCGCCGGGGGCAAGGTAGAGCGCCTGTTCGGGGAGGACGGAATCGACGAGACAGCGATCGACACCTGCGAGCTCTATGTCCAGGAAGATGGCAAGTCGGTGGACAGGACAATCGAGGTCGAGTTCTGCGAGGATATGGGGCGTTCCCGCTCGGCGGAAAACTTCATTCTAGCCATCGAGGGCAAGGAAGACCCGCTCAACACGCCCGAAGAGGCCCACAAGCTCATGAAAATCATCGACGGCCTCTACCAGTCTGCGGCCAGCGGAGCACCGGTGGCCGTGTCTTAGTCCTCGGTATTCGGCTTAAAGCTTCAAACCTAAAACTTCAAACTCAGCGAAGCACTATGAATCGAAAATTAAAAATGGGCATGGTCGGTGGTGGCCGGGGTGCCTTTATCGGGCAGGTCCACCGCATGGCCGCCAATCTTGATGGCAAAATCGAACTGGTCGCCGGATGCTTTTCCTCTGACGCGGAAAAGTCACGACTTTCGGGCGAGGATTTCTTCCTCGATCCGAGCCGCGTCTACGGCAGCTACCAGGAGATGGCAGAGAAGGAGGCTGCGCTTCCGGAGGGTGAGCGGATCGATTTCGTCAGCGTTGTAGTCCAGAACCACCTGCACTTCGACGTCTCGAAATGCTTTCTCGAGGCTGGCTTTCACGTGATCTGCGACAAGCCAATGACCCGCACTTATGAAGAGGCGCTGGCCTTGCGTGATATCGTTACGCAGACCGGTCAGATTTTTGCGCTGACCCACAACTATACCGGCTATCCGATGGTCAAGGAGGCGCGCCGCATGGTGCGTGACGGTGAGCTCGGGCGCATTCTCAAGATCGTCGCCGAGTACCCGCAGGGCTACGCGGTGGGTGATGTGGAAGGTGCCAGCCAGGGAAAAATCAGCAACTGGCGTGCCGACCCGAGTATTTCCGGGCTCTCCAACTGCATGGGAGACATCGGGACTCACGCTCACAACCTGGTGCGCTACATTACCGGCCTCGAGGTAGAGGAAATCTGCTCGGAACTGACCTCGTTCATTCCGGGTGCAGAACTCGACGATGACGGCAACAATCTCGTGCGCTTCGACAACGGCGCCCGGGGAATCATCTATGCCTCGCAGATTTCCAACGGTGATGAGAACAACCTCAACATACGGGTCTATGGAACCAAGGCCTCGCTGGAGTGGCACCAGGAAGACCCCAATGACCTGGTGGTGAAATACGCCAATGCTCCGCGCAAGACCTATCGTCGTGGCAATGACTATATCAGCGAGGAGGCCGCCGGACATGGATTCACCCGCACGCCCTTCGCGCATCCTGAGGGCTTCATCGAGGCCTTTGCCAACATCTATCTTGCCGCAGCACAGGCCATGGCTGACCGGATCGATGGCAATGCTGCGCCCGAAGGCGGTTATGATTTTCCCGATGCGAATGACGGCGTGGCCGGGGTGGCCTTTATCAAGGCCTGTGTCGAATCCGCTGCCAGCGAGAGCAAGTGGGTGAGGTTTCCCGGAATTTGATTTGGGCGTTTCGAGGCAGGCGGGCCGGTTTTTCCGGCCGCCTCTGGCATCACTTCGCCGGGGATGGTTTCCACTCCGCTCGTGTCGCCTTGTTCGTATGCGGCTTGGAACCAATCGCATCGATGGAGGCAGGGGCAAGTGTGCCGGCTTCGCAGTGCGACATGCTTTCACGTTGACGCCACAAGATGTGGTGGCTAGCATGGCTCTTAGATACCATATCATGGCATGAAGTGTGGCCGTTGCGGCAAAGACAATGACAAAGTGATCGATTCGCGGACCTCGAAGGACGGGTTCTCGATTCGGCGTCGGCGCGAGTGCCTGGAGTGCGGCAATCGCTTCACGACGTATGAGCAGTTGGAACAAACCACCATACTGATTGCCAAGCAAAACGGGATTCGCGAGCCGTTCGATCGGGGAAAACTGCTCAATGGCTTTCTCAAGGCCTGCGAAAAGCGGCCGGTCGGTCTGCACGTGATCGAGCAGGCGGTGGACGAGATTGTGAGCGCCTTGCGCAATGAATCAGTGCGCGAGATTCCAACCACCGCCATCGGCGCCATGGTGATGGAGAAGCTCAAGGAAATTGATCACGTTGCTTATGTCCGGTTCGCTTCCGTGTATCGCCAGTTCGAGGACGTGGGTGCGTTCCTCGAAGAAATTCGCTCGCTCGATCCGGAGGCAACCGAGAAACACCGCTCGGAGACCATGCAGGCTGAGCTTTTTTCCGAGGCTTGAGTTGTCTGGCCTGTGTTCATCGCATTTACCGAGCTTTCATCATGGTTTGCCTGAACGACAACATCCCGCTCATTCGCATGGGATGCTTTGATATCGGCTGCTATGACCCGAAGTGGATCAGTTCAGAAATCCGTCATGCGGCGGATCAGATCGGGGAGGTCGGAGAGCAGTTTCCTGGTGAAGTGGCCGAATCGGTGATCGGATTTCTGCGTGAGCACTGCCGCGAGAACGTGATCAGCCTCGACCTGATTGCCGAGCAGATACGGTGCTGCCTGCGGGCGATCGGGCGGCCGCATGTCGCCGAGGCACTTCGACTGAACGCGCCACCCATTTACATTCACCTCGGAGAACTTGCCTCGCGGGCGGGCAGTGGATTCGAGCTGGGCTTTTATGCCATGTATGGGAATCGGCTCGAGTTGCTTTTCGAGTATGGAGTCCGTGTTCTGACCCTTGGAGGACTGGAAGATGCCCTTGACCGGTTACTGGGAAGCGGGCAGAAAAGCAGGCGGGCTCGTGTATGTCGAGATCGGATGCGTGGGGAGATGGTGGATTTTGCCCGTCAGGCAGCGTGCCTGCACGCGCGTGACAGCCAGTCGATCAGCCTCACTGTGAAGCATCGCGGTTGATCGTTGGCTGCGCGATTGGAGTAGCGGGATTCTTTGTTGCCTGTCGGGCCATGGCCACACCCGCATGATAACCAGAGCACCATGCATGCTGGAAGTTGAAGCCCCCGGTAACACCATCGACATTCATAACCTCCCCGGCAAAATAGAGCCCAGGCTGTAGTTTGGACTCCATGGTCCGCAGGTCGATTTCGCCGAGTGCTGCGCCGCCGCAGGTGACGAATTCTTCCTTGTGGGTGCTTTTGCCATGCACTTGAAAGACGCTGCAGGACAGTTGCAGTGCCAGTTGGTTGAGGCAGGCTTTGGACAGCTGCGACCAGTTCATTGCAGGTGGAATCGCCGCGTGGGTGGCCAGCTGCTCCCACAGGCGCCGGGGAATTTCCTTAAACGGGCAGTGATTGATCACGCGGCGGGATCCTTTGTTCTGTCGCAGGGACTGCATGACTGCGATTGGATCGCGCCCGTTTACCCAATCGATTTCCAGCGCGAATTGATAGTCATGCTCGGCGAGTATCCGGGCGCCCCAGGCCGATATTTTCAGGATGCCCGGGCCGCTGAGACCCCAGTGGGTGATGAGCAGCGGGCCGCTCGCCTCGAGGCCGGTATCCGGAATGCGCACTTTCGCCTCGGGCACAGAGAGTCCCTGCAGTCCCTCGAGGCGTGCGTCGTTGATCTTGAAAGTGAACAGGGAGGGCACCGGGGGGCTGAGCTGGTGGCCGAGGCTGCATGCAAGATGGGTTGCTTCTGTGCTGCTGCCTGCTTGTACGCCTCCGGTAGCAAGCAGCACGGCGCGGGAGTGCAGCATCTCGTCGTCACCCGTGACCAGTTCGAAGCCGTTGCTGGTCGCCAGCGGGGCAAGCGACTTCACCTCGCAACCGGTGCGCAGTTCTACCCCGGCGTCGGCAGCCGCTCCAAGCAGGCAGTCGATGATCGTGGCTGAGTCGTCGGTGGTGGGAAAGATGCGACCGTCGGATTCGGTCTTGAGCCTGATGCCCCGTTGCTCGAACCACGCGACGGTGTCCGCCGTGCCCCAGCGGGTGAGTGGACCGATCAGTGCTCGCTCACCCCGCGGATAGTGCGTGCTCATCCGGCGGGCCTCGGGGCAGTCGTGGGTGACGTTGCAGCGCCCGCCTCCGGAGATTCGCACCTTCTGCAGCGGCGACCGGCCACGCTCGAGAACCAGCACGCGCGCGTCCTCACCGATTTCCTCGGCACAGGTGATGGCCCCGAAAATCCCGGCGGCTCCGCCCCCGATGATGATGGCGTGCCATTGCTGGGGACAGTCTATTTCGTCTTCTTTCACGGTGACAGGATGGCGAGGTAGGGGTGCCTGTCTCTAGGAAAGAGCAGGGCGGCCGAGGGCCGCCGTTTTAGGTTTTAAGTGTTAGGTGGTTAAGATCGGGCTTCCGAATACCGAATGCCGAATACCGAATACCGAATACCGAATAGCGAATAGCGAATAGCGAATAGCGAATAGCGAATAGCGAATAGCGAATAGCGAACAACTGGATCGGGGGCGGGATCGCTCCCGAGTGCATGGCTACCCGGCTCGCCCTAGGCCGCGGGGGCATCGCAGCATCCACCGCCCTTCTGGTTCCACGGCATTTTCGCGATCAGCATACCCATGCCGCAGGTGTCGGTGATGCCGGCGAACATCAGTCCGGCACCGACGAAACCAGAAAGAGCGTGCCAGTTAGGATGCACGGTGAAGCCGAGGACGGCTCCCAGAAGCACCATGAAGCCCGCCGCGATGCGCACCTGGCGTTCCAGCGACATCATCTTCCTGCCTTTGTTTACTGGTAGTCCGGCCTCTTCCCAGGCCTGGATCCCGCCCTCGATGAGGACCAGGTTGTCCATGCCGCTGGCAGAGAGTTTTTCGATCGCTTTCGTTGCGCGGGCACCGGAGCGGCACAGTATGTAGCAGGAATCGCCGCTGAGTTCTTGCTTGATCTGCTGCGGGTCGAGCGATTCGAGTGGATGCAGGCGGGAGCCCTCGATGTGGGTGTCCTCGTGTTCGGCAGGTGTGCGCACGTCGATAATAGCCGGCAAGTCGGCGTTGCTGACGACGAGTTCGCCCAGGGCATTGGCAGTAATGGTTTTCATGAACTTATTTTTAATTATAACTTAGTGCTTATATAATAATATAGTTGATCAAGGGGTCAAGCAGGGAATAATAGAAACATGCAAAGGCCGGGCAGGAGCACGAACGTATCACCGCGAATGGATCGCGCCGCACTCGAGCAGGTGGGGGAGCTATTCAAGGTGTTCGGAGATGCGACCCGCCTGGCGATCATGCAGGAACTTAAAAGCGGTTCACTGAAAGTGGGGGAATTGGTGGAACGGCTTGATACCACCCAGGCGAATGTCTCCAAGCACCTGCGCATCATGCACGATGCACGGATCGTGCAGCGCGAGCGGCGGGGAACAGAGATCCACTATGCTATTGACGATACTTTCGTGTTTCCGCTTTGCTCGCTCGTCTGCGAGAAGCTCAGCCGAGATGGGGAAGCTCGGGGTGAAATGGATTTTGTGATCTGAGTGGCAGTTTTGCGCCGGTCTCTGCAAGGGGTCACGCTTGGAGGGAGAGCGTAGTCATTTCGTGAGTTGCATTGTCAGCCTTGTTGATCTTCGGTCGTGCCGTCTCAGTTGTTGAAAGCGGTGCCGTGGACCCTGCTGATTACGAAGGCAAAAAGCTCGAGCGCCTGAGTGTTCCGCTGCGTAAGGACCATCCACATTCTTTGAATCGTGGATATGGAAAGTGTTCACATGCCTTACCTGCGTCTTCGCAGCACGGTGGCACTGAAGCCGAAGAGCAGCAGCATGGCGCGGCTCGGTTCCGGGATGAAGTCGAAAAAATTGACACTCGGGTCGCCGGGGAAGGGGATATCGTTGAGTTGCAGGATGATGTCGTTGGTGCCGTCAGCAAACGCGATCTGCGCGAACAATCCCCCAACCGTGCCGTAGATATTCCCGAGGCTTCCGGTAATCGGCGCCGAT
>JBDQJG010000022.1:0-26330 GCA_040263955.1 Verrucomicrobiales bacterium | reverse complement strand
GTAATCGGAATATCCCCGTCGAGACAGCGATGAAAATACTGCTGGTAGGGACTCTTGCTGGCTCGCCACGCCTCCCGATATGCATCCAGGTCAAAATCCAATGCATGAAACCGAACCACTCCGGAGTCCGTGTCGCAGGTGGCATAACATGCCAGCGGCTCTGGTGTTCTCGGATCACCGACAGACCCTGGATTCACGATGTATCGGCATCCCTGCCGCATGCTGAAATCCTCGGCGGGATGCTCTGCAACCTCACCAGTAGTCTCATTGAACTCGAACACTTTCGCATGATGGGTGTGCCCGACAAACATCAGTCTCTCCGGACGAGCGGCAAACTCGGGCGCTGCATCCTGCGCGGTATCGAGATAACCGAAACCCGCTGGATCGCTGACGGTGGCATGACTGAAAAACAGGCTATCGGCCTGCAGCGAGAGCGGCACCTGCTTGAAAAACATCCCCTCCCTGTCCCCGATCCGGGCCACCGTCCAGCGCGTTGACCGCTGAGCATCTTCGTTGAAACATGCCATATCGAGCAGACCGGCGACCACAGCATCATGGTTGCCCAACACATGAGCGTGGCACTCGCTGCGACACGACGCGAGCGTCTCGGCCGGCTGGGGGCCGTAGCCGATGATGTCGCCAAGGCACACTACGAGGTCAGGCTGCCGCTGCCGGATATCCGCCAGCACCGCCTGCCAGCCCTGCAAATTACCGTGCAGATCCGAAACAATGGCACAATGCATCTGGTCGTTCCCGCCCTCATCATTGCGACACAGCGTCCGATGTCCAGCAAATGCACTCCGCCCGCACCCAAAATGGCACCCTCACTTCCCAGCGCGCGGGATGCGTTCGATGCCTGTAATCTTCACTCTGTGGCACCAACCGGAGCATACAGCCACTTCATGGCCTGAGAGCGGGCATTCCAACCGCAACAAACAATTCCTGCACTGTTCACGCTTTGAAGATGACACCTGCCATTGTATGAAGCTACATTACAGACGTTCAATTTTTTCCCGATTCCAACCATGGCGAAATCAAAGAAACATTCCGCATTGAGCATTTCCGATCTCGCGCGAACGAAAACTCTCGGCATCATCATGGGCGGCGGCGCCGGATCACGGCTTTACCCCCTGACCCAGAAGCGCTCGAAGCCGGCAGTGCCACTGGCCGGCAAATACCGACTGGTCGATATCCCGATCAGTAACTGTATCAATTCTGGCATTCATCACGCCTACGTCCTCACCCAATACAACAGCGCCTCGCTCAACAGGCACATCAACAACGCCTACAAGTTCGACAAATTCTCCCGAGGCTTCATCGAGGTACTGGCGGCCCAGCAGACGCCCGATGACGATCACTGGTACCAGGGAACCGCCGATGCGGTGCGCCAGAACCTGCGCTACTTCCTCAACGACGGCGATTACGATTACTTCGTTATCCTCAGCGGCGACCAACTCTACCAGCTCAATTTCCAGGACGTCCTGGCCTCTCACATCGCCAAGCAAGCCGACCTGACCATCGCGACCCTCCCGGTGGAGCGTGAAGAAGCCCGCTCCTTCGGCATCATGGCCACCGACGAGAAGGGGCGCGTCACCTCGTTCGAGGAAAAGCCCCAGGATAAGGCCATGCTGGACAGCCTGCGCATGCCGGCCGAGATCCTCGCCGAGTATGGCATCCAGCTAGAGGATCACGAGGAACGTTTCCAGGCCAGCATGGGGATCTACGTCTTCAACCGCGATGCGATGATCGAGGCCCTCGACAACGATCTCATCGACTTCGGCAAGGATGTCATTCCCAATGCTATCAAAGAGAAAAATGTCTTCAGCTACGTCTTCCAGGGTTACTGGGAGGACATCGGGACCATTGGCGCCTTCTACCAGGCGAACCTCGACCTCTGCAAGACCGTGCCCGACTACGACTTCTTCAGCAGAAACAACACCGTCTACACCAACGCCCGCTTCCTGCCCGCCAGCAAGATCAACGGGGCCATCGTGCGCCACTCCATTATCTCGGATGGTTGCATCATCACCGACGCTGTCATCGAGAACAGCCTCATCGGACTGCGTTCGATGATCGATGAAAGCACGACAATCCGGGAAAGTGTCGTCATGGGCGCGGACTTTTTTCCGCATGAATATGGCGACGCGCGCAAAGGCGACCCGCCAATCGGTATCGGCAAAGGGTGCACGATCGAAAATGCCATCATCGATAAGAACGTGCATATCGGAGATGGCTGCGTCATCAGCCCAAAAGGCAAACCCGAGCAGTTCGACGGGGAAAACTTTTTCATCCGGGATGGGATCGTCGTCATTCCCAAAAGTGCCGTCATCCCGGCGAGCACGTGGATCTGATTCCGACGGCACCGGGCCCCAGCGTGAGCAATCGGGAAAAGTCCTTGCTCGATACGCAGCCGCCGGCATGGTAGCCCCGCGTCGGGCAAGCTATGCATGTACTTGTAACAGGAGGAGCCGGATTCATCGGGTCACACCTCGTCGATCACTTGGTCGAGGAGGGGCACGAGGTTACCGTGCTGGACAACTTCAATGGTTTTTATGATCCCGCCATCAAGCACGCCAACCTCGCAACCTCTGCCGCGAAGGTCACGCTCATAGAGGGAGACATCTGCAACAATGAGTTGATCGACTCCCTGTTCGCCGAAAAGCATTTCGACTGCGTCGTGCACCTTGCGGCAAGCGCGGGCGTCCGCCCCTCGATCCAGAACCCCGGTCTCTACATCGAAACCAACATCAACGGCACCTTTCAACTTCTCGAGGCGGCCCGCAACAATGCTGTCCGGCGGTTTGTGTTCGCCTCCAGTTCCTCGGTCTACGGAGTAAACAAAAAAGTCCCGTTTGCCGAACACGATACCCTGTTCCGCACGATCAGCCCCTACGCGGCCACCAAGCTGGCCGGCGAACAACTCTGCTCAAACTACGCGCACCTCTTCGGAATCGAGATCGCCTGCCTGCGTTTTTTCACCGTCTACGGTCCCCGGCAGAGACCCGACCTGGCCATCTCCAAATTCACCAAGCGGATTCTCGCCGACGAAGCGATCCAGCGTTACGGTGACGGCTCCACCGCCAGGGACTACACGTACATCGACGACATCGTCAGCGGTATTCTCGCCACCATCCACCTGCCCGAGCTCGACTTCGAGATCTTCAATCTCGGTGGCGACAAGGTGGTCTCGCTCAACGAACTTATCGCGGCCGTCGAGAAGGCCACCGGCAAGCGGGCAATCATCGAGCAACTTCCCGAGCAACCCGGTGATGTCCCGCTCACCAATGCCGATATCAGCAAATCACAACGCGCCCTGGGCTACAAACCGGCCACCACCATCGATACCGGAGTGGCTCGTTTCGTCGAATGGTTCCGCGAGGAGCGGGCGGGCGCCTGAGACTCGCTGCCCGGTTGCTGGAACAGATCGATGGCCTCCTGCAGAAAACTCGCGGATCCACTGCCTCTCCTGCGCGACCTCATTGCCATCCCGAGCGTCAACCCGGACGGCGATCCCGGTCTGCCGGCCGA
The DNA here is from genome assembly GCA_040263955.1 of Verrucomicrobiales bacterium. Lineage (GTDB taxonomy): Bacteria > Verrucomicrobiota > Verrucomicrobiia > Verrucomicrobiales > DEV007 > CALSSN01. The sequence continues at coordinate 22,802 of JBDQJG010000022.1, read as the reverse complement.
GCAATGCGGTGAGGCAGCCATCGCCAGCTTTCTCTCCCAGGTCCTCACCGATGCCGGAGCCACGGTCGAGGTCGAGGAAGTGGCAACCGGACGCCCCAATGTGCTCGGACGGTTCCCCAGCAACGACCCGGGCAAGCCCGTTCTTCTCCTCGCGCCGCACCTGGACACCGTGGGCGTGGGCAATATGACGATCGATCCATTCGATCCGTGCGAGCGCAACGGCCGGATCTACGGACGCGGCGCCACCGATACCAAGGGCCCGATGGCAGCCATGCTCACGGCCATTTTTGCTCTCGGCGAGGAGATTGCCGAACTGCCCTACCAGGTGCATTTCGCCGGGTTCGCCGCCGAGGAAAGCGGGCAATACGGATCGCGGCACTTTGCGGCGAACCATGCTGAACATTACCAGTTCGCGATTGTCGGCGAGCCCACCGGGATGGCGGTCGTGAACACCCACAAGGGCTGCTGCTGGAGCCGGATCGATGTTCCCGGCAAGGCCGCCCATGGGTCGACTCCGGAGAAAGGAGACAATGCCATTCTGCGTGCAACCCGCATCATCGAATACCTCGACACAAGCTTTCGCGATGAACTGCGCAGCGCCGTGCCCGATGACCCGCTACTTGGCCAAAGCACCCTGAATATCGGCATGATTCGCGGCGGCGTGCGGGCTAATATCGTGCCGAGTCATTGCTCGATCACCGTGGACATGCGTACCACTCCGGGGTTGCTCAACTCCGGAGTCGACCCGGCAACTCGCCTCCACCGGGCCGTCTCGTTGATCGACTCGGAAGCCAGCGTCCACCCGGCCGGCACCTCCGCCCCGCCCCTCGACACCGATCCCGGCCACCCAATCGGCCGGCAGCTGGCCGCGGCGGGCACGGGCTTCTCCGGCGCCCCGTGGTTCTGTGATGCGTCGCACCTCGCGGCGGCGGGCCTCCCCTCCGTCGCCATGGGACCGGGATCAATCGACCAGGCACATACCGCGGACGAATGGATCTCGGTGGAAGAACTTCGTGATGGCGCACAACGATTTCTCCGATTCTTTGAAAACCTCACCACCCGATAAACCCGAATCACCTGGGCACGCGGCCTGCCGCGTGTATCCTGGCCCATTACTTTTCCTGCCGTGAACAAGCTCCTGCTCTCCTGCACCACGATCCTTGTATTCACCAGCATGCTTGCGCCGGGCCATGCGCAGCAAACCGGCGCAGCCCCGGCGGGACAAGCCGCGATCCTTCCGGCCGGAAACGCTCTCGAAAACTTGATCCGCGAGCGCGCCGCGGCGCTTGACGCGATCGAAGCGGAGCGCAACAACACATTCCGCAAGCGGGCGGAGATTCTCGTCCAACGCGAGGCCGCCCTGGCGGAGCGGGAAAAGATCATCGCCGCCCGCGAGCGCCAGGCGGCCACCCGGGAGACGGCACTTGCCAAGCGGGAATCAGCCATCACATCACGGGAAGCAGTGGTTGCTGCCCGGGAAACCATGCTCGGGATAGAGGAAACCGCCGCCCTGGTCGAAAAACCACGCTCGAACGCACCGACAATCGTCGGCAAATACGCCTGCGTCATAGACGCTCTCACCGGCGCCGTGCTGCACGAAAAACACGCGCACAGCAAGGTCGCGGTAGCCAGCACCCAGAAACTGATGACCGCTTTGCTGGTGGTCGAGGCTGGTGATCTTGACGAACAGATCATCATCCAATCCGAGGACGTCCGTGTCGAGCCGACTCGCATCGGGGTCAATCCCGGGCAACGCTACACCCGCCGCGAACTGGTGCGCGCGCTGCTGATCCGAAGCGGCAACGATATCGCCCTCGCCCTGGCCCGGGACAACGCCGGCAGCGTCGAGGCTTTCGCCGAAAAAATGAATGCCCGTGCTCTTTCACTGGGAATGACGCAAACCACGTTCATGAACCCGCACGGTCTAACCGAACCCGGTCAGGGATCAAGCGCCCACGACATGGCACTGCTGGGCAGGGCTGCCTATGCCCAACCCTTCATCCGTGAATGCGTGGCGACCAAGTCGAAGACCTTCATCTTCGAGGATGGCTCGACTCGTGCACTGACCAACACCAACAAGGTGCTTTCGAGCTTTTCTCCCTGCAACGGCATGAAGACAGGTTACACGGTTGCCAGCGGATACTGCCTGGTTTCGAGCGCGCAAAAAGACGGCAAGGCTCGTATTGTGGTCGTCCTCGGCAGCAATGGAACGTGGATCTGGAAAGACAGCCACGTCCTTCTCGAATGGGCGATCCGGTCTTGAGTTCCCGTCTCTCGGCCGCCGCTCGCCCGATGCATCGAGGAAAAGAACCTTCCCGGGGGAAGAGGAGGATGCCGATTGACCCACTCCCGGGGACGCGCTTACTGTCACGTTCCAAAAAAACGAACCTTCCACCAATCGCTTGACCCGCCGCCCGAAACATGAGCCGTCCATCCATTCTGTTCATTATCCCGATCACCCTCGCGTTGCCCTTCACCGCTTCCGCAAGTGACTTCGAAAGCGACGTGCTGCCCATTCTCGAGGAGCGCTGCATGAGTTGCCACCGCGCCACCTACACCGACCCGAAAACCGGACGAACCAAAAAAGCCAAGAGCGGCTACCGCATGGACACCGCGGACTTGCTCCTCGGTGGCGGTGACGAAAACGATGCCAACGTGGTGGCAGGCAAGCCTGATGACAGCCCGCTTTACACGTATACGACGCTTCCCGAGGACGATGACTGGGCCATGCCGACCAAGGGCGAGCGCCTGACGCCGGAGCAGCAGAACGCGATCAAGATGTGGATCGCCGCCGGAGCCGAACTCGGCGACTGGACGCAGTCAACATTCGATGCGTCCGGCAACAAGATCGAGTAGCCGCGTCGGGGGGGATCTTTCAGGGGGAACCTGCGGCACTGGATGCCTTCCCGACCCGGGCGACACGCTTCTTGCAATTCACGAGTTCTGCCTGATTCTCTAACCCGGTTTTTTCTCAACAGTTCAATCCAAGGCTTCCTTCATTTCCGATGCTCGAATTTCTCCGCCGTCAGCAAACCTGGATGATGATGATCATCGCGATCATCATCATTATTGCCTTCGCATGGCTCTACGATCCGAACCGCGGCGCGCTCGAAGATCCTGATGTCGCCCTGCAAATCTACGGCAAGAGTTATCGTCAAACCGAGGTCCAGCAGATCGCCAAGCGCTTCGAGATCGCGCAGATCCTGCAACTTGGCACCCTGACCGACTTGCTGCCGGGTGCCGATCGACGCTTCTCGCGAGGCGATGAAGGAGTGCCAACGGACTTCATCGTCAATTTGATCGTCATGCGCAATGAGGCCTCCCGGCACGGAATTGCCGTCTCGAATGCGGAAATCGAGAATGGCATCCGCGAGCTGCCGGGCCTGCAGAAGAACGGCACCTACGATCCGGCACGCTGGAACATGCTTGTCGGCATGCTCGAACAACGAGGACTCGATGCCAGCGATATCTTTACCACCGTGGGCGACCACCTGCTGGTACGAAAGGCGGTATCGCTTTTCGGATCCGGCATCCGCCCCTCGGCCATCGAGACGGAAAAAATTTACGACCACTTCTATTCAACCATCAAGGGGTCCGCATTCACTCTCGACCGGGCCGACTTCGAGTCCGGCGTCACCGCCTCCGACGAGGAAATTACCGAGTTTCATGCCGCAAACGGAGAAAACCTGCTCTCCGAGGAACGGCGCCGGATCGACTACGTCTTTTTCCCCGCGCTATCGGGTCTTGATACGCTCTCTACCGAAGAGCGCTTGGAAAAAGAAAAAAACCACAATCGCAGGATTCAGGATTACTCGACCGCTGTGGTCGCCGAGAATGCCGATTTCGAGGCAATCACCAGGCAAATAGGCCAGGAAATGGCTGTTACGGAACTTTTCACGGCTGCCCAACCTCCTGAGGCCCTCGCCGGAGAGACCCAGCTTGTTGCGGCGATCTTCGATCCACGAAGAACCCTTGAGGATCCGGTCAGTGACCCCATCTCTGCACAGGAAGGCACCTACATTTTTCGCCTCGCCGAGATCATCGAGCCAGCACCAATGACCCTTGCCGAGGCACGGCAACTGATTACCGAACGCGTCATCGAGGAAAAAATCGACGCGGCGCTGCGTGATGCCGCCCAGAAGGCTCGTGATGCCGTGGTCGACGCCGCTGCTGCCAACGAGGACGTGGTGGCAGCCGCAACTGCTGCCAGCGCAAGCGTGCAGCAGATCGAGGACTTCCAACTCGGCACACCACCTGCCACGTATCCTTACAGCCAAATTGTGACAGGTCTCGCAGCCGAGTTGCAAGCCGGCGAGGTCTCCCAGGTAGCTCCCACCGAGGACGGAGTAATCTTCTTCTACTGCGCCTCCAAGACCCTCGGCGAGGACCCCGAGCGTGACCAACGCCTCACCCGCATCGGGGAAAACTTCGCGCTGGCCGACCAGCGACTGATTTTCAACGGTTGGTTCCAACAAGTCAAAGACGCCGCCGGTCTCGAGCACTGATCAGCCGACCTGATCCCGTTCGCAAAGGCTCCGCAACGACCAACCGATGCCCGGCCAACACGAGCGCGACGCACTTTACGACGATGCCAGCGGCGACGTCGCCATCGGAGATCTCGAGGCAGCAGCGCAGAAATACCGCCGCTGTGTTGAAATAGACCCCGACTTCTTCGATGGCTGGCACGCGCTTGGCATGGCGCTTTTCAAGAGCGGCAACAGCCGGGAGGCCATCGGTGCCACCCTGATGGCGACCCAGCTTGAGCCCAACGACCAGCTTGCCTGGACCGCGCTTTCGCAGATGTACGTGGCACAAGGCAAGATCGCCGAGGCCGAGGAAGCGAAATCCAACGCCACCATCCTCGGCCTGGGCGGCAAGGTCGTGAAAGACGCGGACCGCACGTGAACAGGTGATCCGGCAAGGCTTGGCGCCATCGCCGAAGGCATCGCTTCATCCACCCGGCGGCCTCGGTGAGGCACGCCCTGCCTCTGCCGGCATTCAAATACCTGAAACTTGAAACAACGACTTGAGCTCACCCCCCCCCTATTGTGAGGGAAAATACTCTGCCCAGGAACTGGCCGTTTCCCAGGCCTTCACCGAAACAACCCGCACCGCGTCACGCAGGGGAAAGCGCCCGCCAGCCGAGTCGCGGTAATCCCGCAGGCGGGACGCAGCCTCGTCGTAGATCATCCGCGCCATCGCCTCGGTAGTCGGGTCCTGGCCGGGAAAGCCGATGACCCGCTCCCCGTAACGCTGCTTGAATTCCGCATAAGCGGGGTCCTCGGTGTTCATGCACATGGCGTGATCGAGGCTGGCAAGAAACCCGCCAAGGGCCTCGCCAATCACCTTGAAGTCGCAGACCATGTCGCTGGCATCAAGCTCGTCCGCTTGCAGGACGATCTCAACCTTGCGGGTATGACCGTGGGGAAAGCGACACTTGTCCGGGTGTTTCGAAAGCATGTGGCCGCTTTCGACTTCGATCGTCTTGCAGATTCGGTAAGGCATGAATGGATGGCGTCAGGTTCCCCGCGTGTCACCAAACAGGTCGATCTGCAGGCGCGGGCAGTACCGATAGCCTTTCTTTCTGCACAGATCGACAAGGAATCCGGCCCGCTGACGCAAAATCCCAGCATCGCGTCCCTCCGGCATCAACAGCACCTTGTGCGGCGGGACCGCGACACCAAGTGACGCCAGCAACTCTTCAATCTCAACCAGATCCTCCGCCGTGGTCACCACGAACTTGAGCTGGTAATCATAGTGCTTGATCCACTCTGCGATCACTTCGGGTACCAGCCGGGCCTTCTCATGACGGGTAATCCAGCCGGCCTCGATCTCGCCCTGCAGCGGGGTCGAGTTGGCCAGCTTCGGGCTGAGCGAGGCCAGGTCGCAGGCGATGCCACCGGGCGCAACCGTGCCGGCAGTCTCGATGGTGATGTGTTTACCCATCTCCCGCAGGCTGGCAGCCAGTTCGTGGATCCCCTTCGCCACCAGCGGCTCGCCGCCAGTCAGGACGACATGCTTGGCAGGATCGTCTTCGACCGTGGCGAGGATCTGCGCGACCGGCATCTCCTCCCCCTCCGGGTTCCAAGAGGCGTATGGCGTGTCACACCAACGGCAGCGCAGGTTGCAACCGGAGGTGCGCACGAACACCGAGGGCACGCCGACCAGCTCGCCCTCGCCCTGGATAGAGTGAAAAATCTCGGAGATCCTCATGCCTGCGGCTTGGCGGGAAGCGGAGAGAGGTCGAGGTATTCGGTGGGATCCTCCACCCCGGAAAGTTCAAACGCCTCCCGCCGCTCCACACAGGTGCCGCAGCGCCCACAGTGAGCCTCTCCTCCCTTGTAGCAGGACCACGTGCGGGCAAAGTCGACACCAAGCTCGGCGCCCCGGGTGACGATGTCTTCCTTGCGCATGTCGATGAACGGACGCAACAGGCGGATGCCGGCGTAGCTTCCCAGCCGCATCGCCTCGCCCATCACCTGCATGAAGTCGGCGCGGCAATCGGGGTAGATCGCGTGGTCACCCGAGTGCGCCCCGATCACCAGCCCGCCGGCCTCCCTGGACTCGGCGAACCCCGCGGCAACCGCCAGCATGATGCCGTTGCGAAAGGGTACTACAGTGCGCTGCATGTTCTCCTCCTCGTAATGACCCTCGGGGATTTCACCACCGGAGCGAAGCAGATCGGAAGAGAAGTGCTTGCCAATAAAGGCCAGGTCGATCACGTGGTGCGCAATCGCGAGATCTCGGCAGTGCTCAGCGGCCTGCGGGATCTCCCGGTGATTGTGCTTTGAGCCGTAGTCGAAGCTCAATCCCGCGACCACCGCGTGACCGGCCCGCACCACGTCATGCAAAGCGACCACCGAGTCGATGCCACCGCTGACGAGCACGACGAGCGGTGGTTTCATGACACCGCGTCCGGGTGGTTGACCTCGACCGTCAGCTGGATCCCACCGCGAGCGGAAAATCTTCCCACAATCCGCAGTTTAAGCGGCGCGCACGCCGCGATAATGTCATCGGCAATACGATTGGCGATCTCCTCATTGAAAGCGGCGTAGTTGCGATAGGACTGGAGATACAGCTTAAGCGATTTGGTCTCGACACAGCGTTCAGCCGGCGTGTAAGCAATTCGCAACCTTGCCGTATCCGGCTGGCCGGTGACCGGGCAGAGGCTGCTGAATTCCGGGTAGTCGAGGCGGATCTCGTAGGCACGCCCCGGCCGCGGGTTGGCAAAGGCTTCCAGTTCGGCCTCATCCGGCGAGGCGGGAAACCCGGGAGTCGGGTTGCCGAGCTTGGTCAGGGCTGGAGGATCGTTGTCCATGGCACGGGAGCAATGGGCGGCCGAAGACTCAAGCGAGCTGGCGCGCCTCCTTGGCAAGAAAATACTGCAGCGAGTCAGCCAGCGCCTGATAAGAAGCACTGATGATGTTCTCGCTCACACCGACCGTGCCCCAGGTCTCGGTATGGTCGGAACTGGTGATAAGCACACGCGTCTTCGCCGCGGTGGCGCTCTCCGAGTCAATGATCCGCACCTTGTAATCAAGCAGGCTCACTTTGGCGATACTCGGGTATACCGGGCGCAGCGCCCTGCGCAGAGCAGCATCAAGCGCATTGACCGGACCGTCTCCATTGGCGACCTCGTAAAACAGCTCGCCGTCGACCTTCACCTTGACGGTGGCCTCGCAGGTCTCGTAGCCCTTGTCCGGATTGTGTCGCGTGGTGCAGTGGTATTCCTCGAGCACGAAATGTTCCTTGATCTGCCCGATCTGCTCACGCAACAACAGCTCGAAGGAGGCACCCGCCGCCTCGAATTCATAGCCTTCCTTTTCCATCTCCTTGACCCGACTGAGAACGGCTTTGGCCTCGGGACTGCCCTTCTCCAGGCAGATACCGCGCTTCTCCGCAAGCATCAGGATATTCGACTGCCCGGAGAGCTCGGAGACGAGGATCTGCTGGCTGTTGCCGACCAGTTCCGGCTGGATGTGCTCGTAGCTGTGGGCGAATTTCTCGACCGCGTTCACGTGCATGCCCCCCTTGTGGGCAAATGACGTGCGTCCCACATACGGGGCTCGTGGATTGGGCGCCATGTTGGCGACCTCATCGACGAAAAAAGCCAGGTTGCTCAGCTGCCGAAGATCATTGACGCAGGAAATCCCCAGCTTGAGCTCGAGATTGGGGATCACCGAGGTGAGATTGCAATTCCCGGTGCGCTCACCATAGCCGTTGATCGTACCCTGCACCTGGCTGGCACCGGCCCGCACCGCGGCCAGCGCGTTGGCTACTCCGAGTCCGGCATCATCATGGGTATGGATACCCACCGAGATCGCCAGTTCCTCGCGCACCAGGGCGGTGATCTCGGCGATTTCATGCGGCATCGTGCCACCGTTGGTATCACAGAGAACCACCATCGACGCTCCCCCGTCCCTTGCCGCCCGGAGTGTCGCGAGAGCATGCTCGGCATCATCCTTGTAGCCATCGAAGAAATGCTCGGCATCGTAGATCGTCTCCCTGCCCTTGGAAACCAGGTAGGCGGCCGTGTCGCGGATCATCGCCTGGTTTTCTTCCACGGTCGTCTTGAGCACATCGGTGACATGCAATTTCCAGCTCTTGCCGAAAAAGGTGACCACCGGCGTCCCGGCCTCCAACAGGGTGCGCACCTGGGAATCTTCCTCGACTGCGGTATCCTTGCGCCGGGTGCTTCCAAACGCCGCGATTCTCGCGTGCTTCCAGGGATGGGACTTCGCTTTCTCAAAGAACTCGACATCTTTCGGGTTCGAGCCGGGCCACCCCCCCTCGATGTAATCGACGCCAAACTCGTCGAGCTTTTCCGCGATGCGGATCTTGTCCAGCGCGGAAAACGAGATGCCCTCGCCCTGCGTGCCATCACGGAGCGTGGTATCATATATGGTGACCTTGTGTTTCCGGGTCATTGGTCGTGCTGATCAGGAAAACTGTTACTGCCCCGCATGGGCTCACTGGCGCGCCGATTGCATATCGAATCCTGAAGGTGATTGCCGCAGTGCTCGTCAAGCCATCGCATGTCCGGGCAACTCGCGCTGAGACACAACGACAGGCCTCCCCGGAAGAGACCGCTACAACACCGCAGAAAGACCTCCAGGACCTTCAGCAGCACCGAACCGGATACGCATGACTTGTTGAATAAAGAATAACATGAAAAAACGGGTCACAAGACTAAAGGATTCACCCCGCGTAGCAAACGAAAATCCATTCACCGCCCCGGGGCGGTCGCCTTGGTCGAGGGCCTCACAGGAATGCCCCGCGATCCGAGAAATTCCTTCGCCTCGTCAATGGTATACTGCCCGAAGTGAAAGATGCTGGCTGCCAGCACGGCGTCCGCCTTACCCGCCAGCAGGGCATCCGCGAGGTGCTCGAGCGTCCCCGCTCCCCCGCTCGCAATGACCGGAATTTCCACCGCCTCGCTGACAGCCCGCGTCAACTCGAGATCGTACCCGTCCCTGGTTCCATCCGCGTCCATGCTGGTGAGCAGAATCTCGCCGGCACCGCGTCCTTCGACCTCACGGACCCATTCGAGCACATCGAGCCCAACCGGTCTGCGACCACCGTGGGTGTAGACTTCCCAGCCATCCGCCGGATCACCGGTGCGCTGCTTGGCATCGATGGCCACCACGATGCATTGGGCCCCGAAGGCCGCGGATCCATCCGAAACAAGGGCCGGGTTGTTCACCGCGGCACTGTTGACGGCTACCTTGTCGGCGCCGGAGTGCAGCATCGTACGCATGTCTTCCACCGTGCGGATACCACCGCCCACGGTCAACGGCATGAAACAATGTTCGGCCGTCCTGCGGATGACATCCACCATCGAGCGACGCCCGTCCGAGGAAGCCGTGATATCCAGGAACACAAGCTCATCGGCACCTTGGTGATTGTATTGCACCGCGCATTCGACGGGATCACCGGCATCGCGGAGGTCGACGAAATTCACGCCTTTGACGACACGACCTTCGGTGACATCGAGGCACGGGATGATGCGCTTGGTCAGCATGAGTGAACAGTCGGGTGATGCGCGGCAGGAGCCGAATGAACCAGCCCTCACCGCAGTCCCGCCAATGGAACACGAATCGGCCAAAAAGCACGCGGACTCTTCCCCTTACCTGCACGACCTTGAAAAAAACTTTACTTCACCTAACTTTTATCGTGTCCGCTCAATCGCCAATCGATGCGTCGCGCGATCCATGCATCGATCAATTTCTCGAATTCATGGCAACCGAGCGCAGCGCTTCCGCGCGCACACTGGACAATTACCGGCACGCGCTGCAACGCTTTACGACATGGCATACCGAAGCGAACGGGCAACCGGCCCCACCCAGCTGGCCGCAACTGCAGCCTGACGCGTTCCGCAACTATCTCTTCGTGCTGATGAAAGGCGGCATGGCCCGGGCAACCGTTCGACTGCATTTTGCCGCCTTGAGAAGTTTTTATCGCTACCTGACGCGTCGGCGCGGCCTGCAGAGTAATCCCATTGCCGATATCCTGCTCCCCAAGCCGGAAAAAAAACTACCGGTGGTTCTGACCGAGGCGCAGGTGCTCGAAATGCTCGAGCTGCCACTCAAAATCGACCATCCACGCCAAGCGCCTGCGTGGATCGGAAAACGGGACGCCGCCATCCTCGAGCTGTTCTACAGCACCGGCATCCGGCTGGCCGAGCTCGTCTCGCTCGACGTGTCCGACATCGATTCCTACACCGAGACGCTGCGGGTAGTCGGCAAGGGATCGAAGCAGCGGGTCTGCCCGATCGGTGCTCCCGCCTTGAACGCCCTTGAACGCTACCGGCTCCATGCCGAAGTGCACGCCGGGCCACTTTTCTTAAGCAAGCTGCGCCGCCGTATCACGGCACGGGCAGTTTCGGACGTGCTCAAGAAATATCTCGATGCATCCGGCATCAGCCTAAAGGTCAGCCCCCACAAGTTGCGGCACAGTTTCGCCACCCACATGCTCGATCATGGCGCCGACCTGCGAACCGTGCAGACCCTGCTCGGACATGCCAGCCTCTCAACCACCCAGATCTACACTCATGTCTCGGTGGAGCGGATGAAGAAAGTCTACGACGCAGCCCATCCTCGGGCCTGATCCCATCACCCGAGCTGGCGCTATCGGTTGCACTCCAGGCGCGAACCGATCGCCAGAAAAAGAAAAAGCAAAGGAACCGCTCTCATAAGCCGGATTCTGTCTCCGATGCGAACATCGGGGGCAGCCATTTATCTCACCGACGCGAACGCCGGCGCCCGCCGAAGCGGATGCGACTATTACCCGGAGATATACCCGAAGGCACCAGGCGGGCCGCCTGTTTCTCCTGTTCTGTCTTGCACCACGCGGGGTTTACCCTGCCTCCTCACTTACGCTCGGAGCGGTGGGCTCTTACCCCACCTTTTCACCCTTACCGCCGGGAAACGAGTTCCCGATGGCGGTCTGTTTTCTGCGGCACTTTCCGTCACCGATTCCTCGCGAAACCGATGCCCTCGTTTTCACGAGACACGTTGCCCTGTGGTGTCCGGACTTTCCTCTGATGACCAGGGTCACCAGCGGCTGCCACGGAACGATTCCCACTGTACAATCGACCGTGAAGATTCGAGATTCAAGCTCCAACGAGCTGTGCTACGCTTTCCCTCATGGCACACCAAGAATTCTACCCGAACTCATGGCGGGATGCAGATTCGACATTCCGCATGCCCGCGGTGATCCGCGGTGTGGGGCGCTGGATTTTTCTCGCCATCGTGCTTTCCATCAGTGTCCATTTCCTGCTCTACCTCGCCATTGTTGAACTGCCGCTCGGCGACTTCCTCGCCCGCGCATCCGCGTGGAAAGAGAAACGCGTGCAGGGTCCCCGTGAGCGCATCCAGATCAGCCCGGATCTCCTCTCCGAGACCATTCCCCTTCCGGCAATGGCCACTCACCAGACGGAAACCGAGATTCGAGAAACCGACCTGACCATGGTCGACCAGGAACTCGATCTGCTCGATGCTCAGGAAAACATGCCCGAGAAAGAGGTTCGACTCACACCCGAGGTCTCCGACATTCACAATTTTCTCAAAGGTGAGGGCAGTGCCTCGGCGGCAGCGGCCGCCTCCGTTTCACTGGTTGATGCACTCGAAGCCGTGGCAACCACCGCAAGCGAATCGCTGGTGACCGAGGACGTGTCCGAAATTCGGCGGGTCATGCTCGAAGCCCGCGGTGCCGTTTCCGAAAACCAGCTGCTCCTCGATATCTCGCAGCTCGAAGAAGGCACCAGCCCACCGGATGAGGATCTGTTCGCCGATCTGACGGCAGCGCAGCGGGCGGTCAGCGGCGGCGTTCCACAACTGGAAGGGTTCGATACGCTGGACAATCTCCTCGGGCGGGCGGGCCGCCTTCCCGGCAACCTCAAGCCCGTTCTCATGCCCACCGACCTGCTTTTCGGCTACAACGAGGACACCCTGGCCGACTCCGCACGACTCAGCCTGATGAAACTGGGTCTGCTCATCCAGAGAAACCCCGAATCGGAATTCATCATCGAAGGGCATACCGACAGCTTCGGCAACGATGACTACAATCTCGAGCTGAGCATCCGCCGAGCCACAGCCGTCCGCGACTGGCTTGCCCGCTCACTGCGGTTGTCCATCGACGGCATTCGCATCCGAGGCTACGGGGAGTCCCGCCCGCTCGTCGATCCGGAGGGATCTCGAGAGGCCCAGCAGCTCAATCGGCGCGTCGAGATCGTGATCCGGCCGAAGGCATGAAAGCGTGCGACCCACCGCAATGATTGACAGGCCGATCCATCCGCATCAAGTGAACCATCAAGACATGCGGATTCTTTTCCAGTCAGCCATGCAACATCTCACCGCAGCGAACTGACATGCATACCAAAGACACGGGCAACCTCCCATCCATGCAGGCACCAGACGCTCCGGGCACTGCCGGCCTTCGCGAAGACGCCCTGTGGGAGGTCCTGCGCATTCGCGCCAGCCGGATTCTGCTGGCGGGAACCTCGTTTCTGATCTGCGGCCTGTTCCTCGGCCTGTTCGCCGGGGCCTACCTGACGCTGGGATCCCAGCTCATCGAGAACACCAATACCACCGATGCCGATCTCCAGAGCGAAGACCAGCGCCACGCTATCAAGCTTGCCATGGTAGCGAAGCAGATTCGTACTGGGGAAGGTGAATTCGCCGACCAAAGCCAGCTCGAAGGCGGCCTGGTCAGACAACTGCCGCATTACACCGATGGCGTGATGGCCCCCCTGTGGCCGTGGCTGGGCTCGTTCCTGCTTCCCGACGAGGCGGCAGGCCAAGTCGGAGGATCCCGCATCAGCGAGGCGGAGCGCGCGCAATTCATCCGCGGCAAGTGGTTTCTTATCACCATCGGCTGTGCCTTCCTCGTCCTTTGCGGGGTGATCCTGCTGCATTTTTTCTCCCAACCGGCGGTCTTCATCATCCTGCTGGCCGGGGGGCTGGGTGCAATACTGCCACGCGCCGCTTTCTACCAGCCCGAACCGCTCTCCTACATCCTGCTGGCCATCTCGTGGGGCCTGGTCCTGTTTCTTCTCGGGCGCAACACCTTGCCCGGCTACCTGCTGCTGGGAGTCTCCCTCGGTCTGGCCTACCTGGCCAAGACATCCATCCAGCCGCTGGTCGGCGGTTTCCTTCTGGCCACCACCCTGCGCTGGTTCCTCGCCATCCGATCATGCCGCGGGGGCAATCCTGTCCAGAACGGCTGGAATCCCACCGTGCATGGTATCGGCCTGATGCTGCTGATCCTGACATTCTGCCTGGTTACCGGGCCACGACTCATCCACTCCAAGCGCCAGTTCGGCAGCATGACCCACGACTACCCCTCTTACTGGATGTGGACGGATCGTATCGAGGACGGCTACCGATGGATGGAACAGCACGGCGACGCGGAGACGATTGAGGCTGCCGGCAAGCAGACACCCAGCCTGTTCAAGTACTTGGGAAGCCACACGCTCGGAGACATCCGCAACCGTTTGGTGGGAGGCACCGCTGAAGTCGTCGGCCGGTTTTTCTCCCCGCCGAAAGCCCGCCGCGACCAGGTCCCTGCCGAGCCCTGGAACGCCCTTCTCGAACACCGGGGGGGCTATCTCGGCATCCTCTCGCTCATCGCCATCGGGATGGGCGCGCAATACATCCTGCTCACCGGCACCAAGCCTCGGCTACCTGCGGCCCGCGGTATGAGTTCCGCGGTGTTCATCATCGCAACCTTCACCCTGGCCGGCGTAACCTACGGTTGGTATTCGCCGATTGCGGCGGGCGACCACTTCATGCTCTCTCTCTATCTCCCTCTCGTCCTGACTCTGGTCTGGCTCACCGAGTCCCTGCATCGCGAGATACCTAAAACCCGCCTCGCCGGCCGCCTCGCCTCACACTGCTACATCGGCTCCATGGGCCTGGTCTGCGGGGCGCTGATCTGGCGGACCATCGAGCTTCTCAGCCGCCCGGAATTCGCCTGAACGGCATTCACTCGCCAGGCAAACCATCACCGCTGCGCTCGGATGTCCTCCTTCTCTGCCTCGCACCGCTCCCTGATCCGCGCCAGCTCACGCGCCAGCTGCTCCTCGAGTTCCGCTACCTCTGCCGGATTTCCAGCTTCTTTCGCCTTAACGATCAAGCCTCCAAGGAACACTTCTTTTTCTGCAATGCGGGCCTTGAACTTCTCGTCAACCTCGGCCAGCCTCTGTCTCTGAGTCTCGGAGAGCTTCGCCACCGGTGCCTCTCTTTCGAGCCTTTCCATTGCCAGTTCATATGCCGATTTCATTGTCGCCAATCTTGCACCTCCACCCCGCAGGGTCCACCACTTGCCAGAGACAATGAACCAACCGGCAAACCACGGTCACACGTTCCTGCTGTGCTTCGATTTCGACGGCACGCTCGCCTACCCGTTGCACGAGCCGCCTTTCCATCCGCGCACCCTCGAATACCTCAAGGCACTGCGTTACGCCGGCGCGGCCTGGGTCATCATTTCTGGACGGGGATTGGAGAACCTGATCCGGGGATTCGGAGAAAACGGGCTTTTCATCCTGCCGGATTTCATTATCGCCAATGAATACGAGATCCACATGCCCGATGGCACGGGCGGCTGGGCTCCCTTCAGCGAATGGAACCGCCAGGTCAATCGTGATCAATACGAATTTCGTCATGCTCACCGACAACTGCTGCTCAACCTGCAACGATGGGTGCAGGCCGAAGTCAAGGCCACCATGGTCGAGGATGAGGAGGGCAGTTGGGGAGCGGTGGCCGAGACCATCGAGGAAATGGACCGGATCTGCGAGCGAATCGCTCGCTTGCGCTACGAGGCCCCCGACCTCGGTTACCAACGCAACGGCCGCCACATCCGCTTTTCCCACGCCTCGTATGACAAGGGCCGCGCACTGGCCGAATTGCAGAAATTACTCGATATCCAGCCGGATCGTACCTTCACCGCGGGCGACAATCACAACGATCTGCCCATGCTCGATCGCAGGGTGGCCCGCTTCCGAGCCTGCCCGGCTAACGCCGAAGAGGAAGTCAAAAGACACCTCGAAAAGAGCGCCGGCTATATCGCCAAGGCTGAGGCCAGCCTCGGCATGATGGAAGCCATGCGCTATTTTTTCCAGGCCAATCTCGACGAACTGGAGATCACCCGCGAAGGCAAGGACATGGCTTTCAGCGGATAACCGCCAGCGATTGAGAGATATCGCTTCCGGATGGCTCACTCATTGCCCGCCAGGCGGGCACAGATCGCATCGACGTCCCGGCTGAGCTCCTTGCCGTCTGCGTCCAGAAGCACCAAGGTGGGCAGGTAGCGAGCCGGCGCCAGTTTGGAAAAAACGCTCTCTTCGGTCTTCGCATGGCGCACCGAAGGAAAGGTAATTTCGGAAGCTTTCATGTAGTCGGCCTGCCCCTGCTCATCCCGGTCATGATTAAGCAATACGACCTCGAACCGCCGCGCATCCCCGTGCTCCAGGGCCTTGCTGTAGGACGACACCAACTGTGCCGTCACGCGCTTGCAGCCGCCTCACCAGGACGCCGAGTAGTAGACCACGTAGAACTCCGGCGATACCGCCGGTTCGAACGGCACAAGCTTCCCGCTTGCATCCAGCACGACCAGATCGGCTGAGGCAGCGGCAGTAAGCTCGGCTTTTGAGTTCTGGGCCACGGCGACAGCGGCGCATGCCAGCACACCGATTACGGAGTATAGGATCCTTTTCATATGGTGTCAGACTTGCAGAGTCGCCCGTTTATTCAAGCTAATTAGTAATCTTCGAACAGCGTGCTGGCCATCGGATACGACCCGATCGGACCTGCTATTCGACGATGAAGAACGGGTTGAGCAGATCCTCCTTGTTATAGACCAGTGGACCATCGCCGTCTGCACGCAGGACCTGCTTTCCGGCGGCGAGCACCACCGCATGCGCTGCTGCCGTGTCCCATTCCATGGTCGGCCCGAGCCGCGGGTAGACAGTGGCGCTGCCTTCCGCTACCAGGCAGAGCTTCAGTGAACTGCCAGCGGAAAGAAACTCGACCTGCTTGCCCTGCGCACGCAATTGCTCGACAAACTCGGTGACCGCCTCACTCATGTGTGAACGACTCGCGACAACCGTAACCTTGTCGACCTGTGAATAGTGCGGCCCGGGCTGGAGAAGCTGCGGAGCAGCGTCGCTGCCCGCCACCTGCTTAAAGGCCGGACCGCCGGGTGCCGCGTAATAGGAAATACCATCGACCGGCCGATGCACGACCCCGGCAATGGGAGTATCGCCCCGACACAAGCCAATATTGACCGTGAACTCGCCGTTGCGCTTGATGAATTCCTTGGTGCCATCGAGGGGATCTACCAACCAGAAAAGATCCCAGTCCTTCCGCGTCGCGTAGTCGGTTGCTCTGGCTTCCTCGGAAATGATCGGAATATCCGGAAAATGCTTTTCCAGCGCGGTGACAATGACGGTGTTGGAACGCCGGTCGGCCTCGGTCAACGGTGAATTGTCGTCCTTCGTTTCGACCTGGAAATCCTCCCTGCCATAGACCTCAAGAATGGCATCACCCGCGACACGGGCGGTTTCCAGGAGAATGGTAATGTCGATCTCTTCCGCTTTCATGGCAAGGGCGAGGCCTTATACCGGATCCCGCCGCATGGCAAGCAGCAGCTCTTCAATCCATCATCCAGAGCCGCTCCACGGAGGCATGCAGGCGCACTCCCTCCGGCGCCGAAACTGGTCGTGCGGAACGATCCCCGGGCTTGTTTTCAAACGCATAGCCAAGCAGGTTCCGGTAGCCGATGTGCGGGCTGTATTGCTTGTAGATGACCCGATTCTGGTAGCGATGATATTCCGGGTGGTCTGCCGGCAACGGGTTGGGATACGGGTCGCTCTCGGCGAGGGCATAGAGATCCGCGGTGACCACCTGTTGTCCCGTCCTGCGATCGACGAGCAGGAAAACCGGAGAAGCGCCCTCGACCGGGAACGACAGCAGCGAGCCCCATCTGTGGCCCTCACTCCGCGTGTTTTCCAGCGTCACCTCGCCATTTACAGTGAACAGCGGCTGCACCGCATCCGTGCCATACCACTTGCGTTGCACGTGCGCATACGGGGCCAGCTCGGCGGCACGCTGCCGGACCTGCGCGAAACTGCCCGAAACAAGATACCAGCGGATCGATAACGATCCCTGGCGACCCAAACCGAACTGGCCGGATACCTCGGTGACCTGGTAATCACGCACGTCATCCCGGCCCGCACTTCCCCACAGGATCAGGTGCCTGCCACCATATTCGCGGCGACCGGGACTCTCCTTGCCCTGTCCCCTGCCGAAAACGAATGCCAGGGCCGGTGATGCGTCATTCCTGATATTGCGCACCCAGGCTTCCCAACCACCGGTTTTATCTACTTTGCTGTTGGGGACACCGTCCCAGTTCCACATCCCGCTCTCTTCCGCCCAGCTGCCGTCAGCCTTCGACATCACAGTGTGCGGCAGACTCGACTTGCGCACACCACCCCATGGCAGGCTGAAATAACTCAGGGACTCGCCAGCGAACTGGTGCAACACCTGGTTAACCTCGATCGCGCCGCCGCCGACATCCCGAAAAGCCGTGTAGATGAGCACCCCGGACTTCCACACGCACGGCGTGTGGGCCTGCTGCATCCAGTTGACCATGCGCAGCGTCCTGGTGCGCGGATCCCACTGCCTGCCCAGGCAGGGCGAATAAAACGCCGCCGGCTTGCTGGCATCCCCCTCGGCAGCTCCCGGTGTGTAGATGCCGGCCTGGTGAATGAAATACATCAACGGCTCGGTGACCGCATACTGGTCACGGTTTTCCGCCTGGTATTCGTGAATGGGAGTCACGATCCCCTCGTTGGTGGCAACCGCCTGCCATACCTCGTCGTTCCACGGCGAGGACACCCGCTGCGGCGGCACCGACTCGCCGTAAGGGCCCCGCAATGAGTAGATATGACCGCCCTTGCCCACGCCGAGCTGCCAGCCCTCACCCTTCATGGAGGCGAAGAACACGGCCCTCTCGTCCACCTTGGGATGCCACTTCGAGCCACTCGGCACGTAATCGAACGTGCAACTGACCTCACCCGCTGCAGACGGCAGACCGGATGCTGGAAACAGGTCGAGCACCGAGGCCTCCCGGCTTGCCACCTGCTCGGCACGCAGGCCGGGGCTGGCCAACAGAAGTGCCAGACACAGGCCGAACGCAAGGCCGGCAGGCACCCTCGATGACGTGGGTAAATCAGGCTTCGGCATGGCAGTCGAAATCACTCGGGTTGCGTTTCCGGAGCCTCCTTGGCTGCCTTGCGCACTTCCTGCGCCTTGAGGGTGGCTTCCTGCGCCTTGAGATCCTTCTGTGAAGCCTGGGCGCTGGCATCCGGGCTGCCGGCGTCGCCGCCTCTCTCGATCATGATCGGGAACATCTCGTCCCACCAACGGTCATAAGATGCCGCCATGGTGGCGACGCGTTCGGGGTAGGCCTCAGCAAGATCGTTCATGCATCCCGGGTCTTTCTTGACGTCGAAAAGCACCCATTGGTCGGCCGGTGTCACCCCCCAATGGTACTGGGCATTTCCCTCTGTGTAGGTGGTGGTCTTCAGGCCCTTATCGCGTACCATCTGCAAGGTCGTGCACTGGCTCATGTGCTTTTCGCACTCCGGGTCATCGCAGGGTGTGCTGCGAATCAGCAGGTGATGGCCCTGGCGAACTCCCGCCATGGCATGCCTGTGTGCAGCCGCTGTGCCGCTGGGCCAGCGCCCGACATGGTGATAAAGCATCCTGTCGGGATGCCACTCCAGAGGTTCCTCGGCCTCGAGCAGGGGAACCAGGCTGAACCCCTCGAGCTGTGGCTGCAGATCGTCGGGAACCTGCACGCCGGCCAACTCGCAGAGCGTCGGCAACACGTCGAGGTGAGCAGACAGGTTCTCTACGGTGTGCGCCTGCCAGTTTGCGGGCCATTTCCAGAACGAGAAGGCACGCGAGCCTCCCTCCCAGACCGTCGCCTTGCAGCCACGCATGCCGGCATTGTAGACATCCAGTCCCTCGGTCTGCCCGTTGTCGTTCATGAAGATCACGATGGTGTCCTCATCGATTTCCCGCTCCTCGAGAAACTCGATCAACCGGCCGAGATTGTAATCGAGGTTGGCCACCATGCCGAGGTAGGTGGCATGCTTCTCACTGACGTGCTCGCGAAACGGCGCAACAAACTCCTCGGGTGCGGCAAGCGGAGTGTGTGGCGAGTAGGTCGCCAGGTAACAGAAGAACGGCTGCTCCCCGCAGTCGTCGATGAACTGCATCGCCTCATCAAAGTAGACGTCCTCACGGTATCCCTTGGTCTCGGTGCGCTTCGGCGCACGATTGCGCACCATGGTCACGTCGAAATGATTGCGCGGCCCGCCGGGATTGGTCGCGGTCAGGTCGAATCCGCGATACTCCGGCGAGTAGCCCTGCCCGTCTCCGAGGTGCCACTTACCGATGAATGCAGTGGTGTAACCGGCTGTCTTGAGTAACTGCGGCAGGATGACTGCATCTTTGAAAAGGTGCTCCCGGGGAATCAACGTGTGGGTCACACCGACTCTGAACTCGTGCATGCCGGTCAACATGGCAGCGCGTGTCGGCGAGCAGGCCGGACTGACATAAAAATTGTCGAAGCGCACGCTCTCGTCGTAGAGGCGATCCATGTGCGGCGTTTCGAGCAGCGGATGGCCGTGGCGCCCGACATCGCCGTAACCCTGGTCGTCGGTCAGGATCAGGATGATGTTGGGCTTGCCGGCGATACCCTTATCAGCTTGCTCTGCTGCGGAACCAGCAGCCTTCCGTGTCTCTGCCGCTTCAGATTTTTCTGCCCGCAACGCCGGGGCTCCCGGAATGAGGAGGAAAAAAACCGATGCGAGCACAAGGCCCGAGCGCGGCACGAGGAGGCCGATTGTCTTGTTTGCCGGAATATTCATGGTGTTGCTTTCAATGCGAGTGATGAATACCTGGTCTTGTCATTGGCGATCTCATTCTGCCCCGGAAAATCGGGGTAGCTGACCAGGAACTGGTTCGCGTCGACCAGGTTGATCGCGTAATGGGTGGTGCCCTCGGGCAGGACGGCCGAAACCTTGTTGCCAGCCTCGAGGCTGGCCGGTGCCCGGAACCATTCCTCGCTCTTGTCACCACCGTTGGTGGTGTAGAGCAGGTCGGCACGGACCACCGCGGCGCCGTTCTCCTCGTAGGTCACGGCGACCCGGCTGCCCTCCTGCTCGTGGGAGAGCACGGCGCAGACCGTCTCCTTGCCCGGCAGGGCGTTCTTGAAATGCGGGTTGTAGTAGGGATAGCTCGCCTCCATCTCCTCGAGGATCTCGGTGAGGCGGGCATTCATCTCCTGCGCTTTCTCCGGCAGTGTCTGTGCCAGGTTCTTCGCTTCCTCGATGTCGACGCGCTGCTGCCGGCTGCCTTCACTGTCGTAGAGCCGATAGAGTTCGAGCTCCGGGGCAGCGCCATTCTGCACGTGGTCGTAATTGCGCACCAGCTTGTAGTCACCAATGCGAATAGTGCTTTCCAAAGCGACGCTGTTGGGGAAATGCCAGACCATGGTGTCGCGCACCGTACCGTCCGCAGCACGCACCAGCGAGGAATCTGTCGGGTCACCGTGCAGCAGCGGCGCCAGGTCACTGCCGTCGAGGTGCTTGCCCTCAGGCGGCTCGATACCCGCCAGCGAGAGGATCGTCGGGTAGTAGTCGAGCCCGTTGACCATCACGTCGGACTCAACGCCAGCGGGGATTCCCGGACCGGAAACGAGGAAAGGTACCCGAGTACCACCTTCCATGAGCGAGATCTTGCCGCGGTCGAGCGGGTAGTTGTCGGTGATGATCTGCTCCGGTGTCTTCTCCATGCCCCCGTTGTCGGAAGTGAAGAAGAAGTAGGTGTTTTCGCTCAGCATGTGCCCGGGCCAGCGCGGGTCCTCGGTGGTCTCGAGGTAACGCAGCAGCTTGCCGACGTGGTAATCGAGTTCCTCCACCATGGCGCAGTAGAACGGGTTGGTCTGACCCTCCCCGGCCCAGTTTTCCGGGTCGTCCTCGCTCGGCAACTCGACGCCGAGCTTGTCGGCATACTTTTCCAACAATTCCCGGCTGCGGGTGTGGATCGGGGTGTGCACCAGCCAGGTCGCATAGTAGAGAAAGAAGGGCTCCTGCTTGTGCTCGCGCACGAAAGTCAGAGCGTCCTCGCTGTTCTGGTGGTAGGGAAAGCCGTTCTCGTCGAGCCGGTAGGGATCGTCCTCCGCATCGGTGGCGAATCCGGTAAGGCGGTGAGGTTTCATCTTTGCGGTGGCACCGAGATTGTGACGCGTCCAGTCGAAACCCTGGTCCTCCGGCTGGGGAAAGGCATTGTGATCGATGGCCATGTGCCACTTCCCGCAGTGGCCGGTAGCGTAGCCGTTGGCACGCAGCACCTTGGCCAGGGTGACCTCGTCCTCGGGCATGCGACCCGTGTACCAGGGCGGCATCATCCGGTGCATGGTCTTATGGTGCGGCGTGGGCGGATGGCCGCCGACGACGTGGGTCTTCTGCGCGCGGGCCGGGTGGTTCCCGCTCATGATGGCACAGCGCGTCGGTGCACAAGTCGGTGAGGGCGCATAGCCCTGCCAGAACATCACCCCCTGCCTGGCCAGCCCATCGATGTTCGGCGTTTCCATCGGGGTGGGCTCGTCGATGTCGTAGCAGCCCACATCCTGCCAACCGAGGTCATCGGTCATCAGCAGGATCACGTTGGGCTGTGCCGGACGCCCGTCCTCGGCCATCGCCAGCGAGGGCATGAAACCCAGTGCAGCTATCAGGATACCAACAAGGCAATTGTGTCTGTCTGCTTTCATCTCAATCTTGGCTTTCAAAATGATTCTACGTTCCCCGTGAAGCGCCCGCCTCATCAATCATAGGCATCGAATTCGACCTCGCCAGTCCCCACTCCATCGGGAATTTCGAGCACGGATGGCCCGGTGAGGATGCCATGCCTGACAAGGAAGCGATCTTTCAGCTCCACCGACCAATAAAAGTACGGGTTACGGGGATCCCGGCCATTGCAGAAGCCGTGCTTGCCGCCCTTGCCGATGTAAAGCTCGGAAGTGTTGCCGGCGGCCTTCAGCTTCTCGTGATAAGCCACCAATCCCTCGACCGGGATGGCGGGATCGCGGTCTCCGAGAAAGGCGATGGTTGGGGGCAACCCGGCCACCACCAACTCCGGGGGCGAGAGCCGCGCCGCGCACTTGAAAAAAGGATTGGTCAGAATCACCGCCTCGGGCCGGCAGGAAACACCAAGGTCGTAACAGTCGTCGTT
>JBDQJG010000021.1:0-26865 GCA_040263955.1 Verrucomicrobiales bacterium | reverse complement strand
CCTGCTGATGGGAGTGGTGCCGATGTTGCTGCGGAGGCGGCGGTAGTAGAGAGAAGGTTGCTGCATTGTGCAGGGTGCGACGCGCGTCGACTTGCCATTCTGTTCGGTCCCGGGCTGCGATGGCCACCACGACGCCGATGCCAGTATCGTCGCGCTGCTGTGGAGGGAGAGTTCACTGTCACACTGTTCGCGATTGTCTGGTGGGGTCGGGGACAGCTCCGGTATGTGATATTCCGGTCCGAGTTTCGGATGCGGCCCGCACACTGACCCCACTCGGGATGCCTGAATTTTCGGGTATAGACACCGCGCGCTGGCGGTCTATGATGCGCTGCATGCCTGCAATGCCGGAGTGGCGGAATTGGTAGACGCAGCGGACTTAAAATCCGCTGGGCGTAAGCCCGTACGGGTTCGAGTCCCGTCTCTGGTATGCCGTCCTGATCACGCTCGTGTCAGGAACGCAGGAACCCGGTCAGCGGACTGGTTGCCGAGGCACGCTCCTCGGCTTCCGGAAGCCCGATCTCGTAGGCGCAGCGGCCGGCCTCGACGGCGGCCTTGAAGGCGGCCGCCATGCGCGGCGGGTCGTTCGCGATGGCGATGGCGGTATTGACCAGCACCGCGTCGGCACCCAGTTCCATGGCCTCGGCGGCGTGGCTGGGTGCGCCGATGCCGGCATCCACCACCACCGGGATGGTGGCCTGCTCGATGATGATCTTAACCTGCTCACGGGTCTCGATGCCGCGGTTGGTGCCGATGGGTGCACCCAGTGGCATGACGGTGGCGCAGCCGACTTCTTCGAGTCGCTTGGCCAGCACCGGGTCGGCATTGATGTAGGGGAACACGGTGAAGCCCTCGGCCACCAGTTGTTCCGCTGCTTTGAGGGTTTCGATCGGATCGGGAAGCAGGTGCCGCGGGTCGGGGTGGATTTCCAGCTTGACCCAGTCCGGCAGCCCGGCGGCGCGGGCGAGTCGGGCCAGGCGGACTGCCTCGGAGGCGTCCATGGCGCCCGAGGTATTTGGTAGCAGCAGGTAGCGCTTTGGATCGATGAACTCGAGAATATCCGCATACGGGTCGCTGCCGCCGGTGAGATCGGCGCGGCGCAGGGCGACGGTGACCACCTCGGTGCCGGAGGTCTCGAGGCTCGTTGCCATGGTCTCGTTGGAAGAGAACTTGCCGGTCCCGACAAACAACCGGGAGGAGAATTCGCGGTCCTTGATGACCAGGGGTAAGGTGGAAAGTTGCACCGTGGCGGGGGTAAATGGGAGATGATCGGGTTAAGCCGGGCCGAGCGCGCGGCGGAAGAGCTCGTCGAGGGGGAGCTGGATGCCGATATAAAAATCACCGAACTCGGCGTATTGAGAGCTGACCTCATCGAAGCGCATCTGGTAGACGATGCCCTTGATGTCGTGGGTGTCGTTGGCAAACAGCGTGACGCCCCATTCCATGTCGTCGAGGCCAACCGAGCCGGTGATCAGTTGCCGGATCTTACCGGCCCAGGTCCGGCCGATGGCGGCGTGTCCCTTCATCAGTTGCTTGCGGGTTTCGAAGTCGGAGGCATACCAGTTCTGGCCCTCGGTGCCACGGCGCTTGCTCATCGGGTAAAAGCAGAATACCGGCCAGTCGGGCATGTTCGGGTAGAGGCGATCCTGGGTGTATTTCTCGATGTGCTGGTGGAACTTGGCGATTTCCTCGGCGAACTCGGGACTGTCTTTCTCTATCCCACGGGTGGTGCGCAGGGTTTCGGCGTACTCTTCTTCCGTGGTGGTGTATTCACTGCGCTCGGTCATCGACAGGTAGCTGTAGGTCGGGGTGAGCACGTCCGGCCCGAGCGAACGGGTCAGGCGTTTCTCGAAGATGTTGGCATCGTGCAGGTCGCTGGTGAGCAGCATGAAGCCGATATCGGCCTTCGGGGTCACCATGCTGAAGGCCAGAAGCTGGGTGTCCGGATGCGAGCGAATGTCGTGGATGAGCTCGGTGAGTTCGGTTTCCGCAGCGATCTTCGAATCGTGGTCGAGTGTATCCCATTGCGACTGCTCGACGTGGTAGAAGAGATGCAGGACGTACCAGCCTTCTTTGGGGATGAGTGTGGCGGAGTCATCTTCTGCAAGATGAGTGGAGATGGAATGTTCTTCGGACATGGTTGCGGAGAGGTGGAGGGCAGACGAGATCAGGGAATATTCCGGGTGGAAGAAAGCAAAGACGATCTGAAAATACATTTTGCAAGGTCAAACGCCCTCCCTATATTTGCGCCCGCCGGTGAGCTCCATGCCGGTAAAGTCCAATTTCTCACAACCCGTTTTAATCCCAGAATCAGCCATGGCCGATCTCGAAAACAAATACGAAGACAACGTTTCCGGAACATTCTACGTCGATGACCAGTGCATCGACTGTGACTTGTGCCGTGAGACGGCACCGGAAAATTTCACCCGCCAGGACGAGGGAGGCTACTCTTTCGTATTCAAGCAGCCCGAAACCGATGAGGAACGCGAGCTGTGCGAGGAGGCGATGGAAGGCTGTCCGGTCGAGGCGATCGGAGACGACGGCGCCTAGGCCTCGGGCCGCCGTTGGCTCCGGCAGTTAGCGAAGAGTGCCGGTAACTACCGGTATGCGTCGGTATGTGTCGGTATGCGTCGGTATGTGTCGACGGGTGTCGTAAAGCTGGGGAGGTTCTTTCTCCGGTGTTTGCAGCGTGGCGAATTTGCGTGCCAGGCCGCTGGTTGCATATGCAGTGATGCATGGCTCTTGCTCTGCGGTTGGGAGTGTGGTTGGTTTCCAGTCAATGGCCGGTCGTCGCAAGCAAAAGCACTCGAAGAAACGTTATGTGTCTGCGGCTCAGCGTGCGATCAATGAGTGGCGGGGAATTGCCGAGCCGGCGGAGGGTATGCGCAACGGACGTCCGATAGCTGATCTCGTCCCGGAGGCGATGAATCGGCTGCGTATGCGAACCACCTTCACGGAGGAAGAAATCTGCGCGGCCTGGGAGGAGATCGTCGGGCCCGTGCTGGCGCCCCATACGCATCCATCCGGTCTTCGCCGCGGTGTATTGCTGGTCAGTGTGGTGCAGCCGACCGTGCACTACACGATCCAGGGCATGAAAAAAATGTTATTGGAGCGATTGCAGGAGAGGTTTGGTGCCGTCAGGGTTCAGGATCTGCGTTTCCGGATGGGTTAAAAAACGTGTTCGGCATCGTTGCGGGCAGGTGAGTGTGCTTGCCTAAGGGTCGGGTGCCCTGCAGAGTAGCCCCCGTGATCAGGAATCTCATCTTCGATTGGTCTGGAACATTGGTGGACGACCTGGGTCCGGTGGTTGCCACGACCAATGCAGTGCTGGGGCATTACGGGAAGGGCCCGCTGACGCGCGAGGAATTTCTCGCAGACTTCGAGCTGCCCTACACGCGGTTCTATGAGCGTTTTCTGCCGGAAGTGCCGATCGCTGAGGTGGAGACGCTCTATTTGCGGCACTTTCCGCGTGATGGCGGGAAAGTCGTGGAGCTCGACGGCGCCCGCCGCTTGCTGGATGCGGCGCGCGCGCGCGGCATGCGGCTTTTTATCCTGACCAGTGTACCGGAGCTGCATTGGCAGGCGCAGGCGCGGCAAGTCGGCCTGGAAAAGTATTTCGAGGAGGTGTGGGCGGCGGTAGTCGACAAGCAGGAGTTCTGCGGCTCGAAGGTTGCCGAGATCGGACTGGTCCCGGAGGAGACGGCATTTGTCGGGGACATGCGGCATGATATCGAGGCCGGGCATGCCGCGGGCCTGCTTACCGTGGCGACCCTGACAGGTTACGAGTGCCTGGAGCGTCTCTCCCGGGCGCAACCGCACATCGTGGTGCGCGATCTGCATCGTCTCTCGAGCGTGCTCGAGTCGGTCGCGGTGGCCGCAATGCAGCGTCCGATAGCGACCGTGGGAGCGCTTGTCTTCGATGCGGACGACCGGGTTCTGCTGGTGCGGACCGCGAAATGGAGCGGCTTGTGGGGGATTTCCGGTGGCAAGGTCGAGCGTGGAGAAACCTGTATCGAGGCCCTGCACCGCGAGACGCGCGAGGAAACCGGCCTGGAGATCACAGGGATCAGGGACGTGTGCGTGCAGGATTGCATTGAGCCAGCCGAGTTTCACCATGACGCGCATTTTCTCCTGTTCAATTATGTGGCGAGGAGTTGTGGTGGGGAGGTAGTCCTCAATGACGAGGCGGAGGAGTTTCGTTGGCTGACTTTGGAGGAGGGCCTTGCGATGCCGCTCAATGAGCCGACGCGGATTCTTCTGCAGCGGGTGCGCGAGGAGGGGATACGCCCGGCAACGTGAGGTGTGTTCGTGACCGTGGGTATGAAGGCACGCCACGACATCAAAATTGGCCGTTGGCATGGGCGTGGCACATCGTCTAACGTGCCCGGCGAAGCTGTTTTCGATGACTGATTCTCAAGTACAGCCCGGAGATTTTCATGCTCCCTCGGTGGAGGAACTGCAGGATCTTTTTCCGAAGCTCGAAATCCTCGAGTTGATCGCCTGTGGTGGCATGGGTGCGGTCTACAAGACGCGCCAGCCACAACTTGATCGGTTTGCCGCCCTGAAGATTCTGCCCCCGGCTGCGGGCAAGGATCCGGAATACGCCGAGCGTTTCCGCCGTGAGGCGCGGGCGATGGCGCAGCTCAACCACCCGGGCATGGTCGGCATTTATGATTTCGGCCAGGCAGGAGAGTATTTTTTTCTGCTCATGGAGCACGTGGATGGCTTCACCCTGCATGAGATGATCCGGGGTGGAACGCTGGAGAAATCGCGCATGTTCAGCGTCTTTGCCCAGGTCTGTGAGGGTCTGGCTTACGCCCACGAAAAGGGGGTTGTGCACCTCGACATCAAGCCGGGCAACATCATGCTCGACCGGAATGGTTATGCCAAGATCCTGGATTTCGGGTTGGCAAGTCTTCGCAAGGGAACCGAGATCGACGGTGCCAAGGAAGATATGGGCACGCCGGATTACGCGGCCCCGGAGCGCTATGGCACGGGGGGAACGGTTGATCACCGGGCAGATATCTATTCGCTGGGGGTGGTGCTCTACGAGATGTTGATCGGGGACGTTCCCGGCAAGGCATACTTCGATGTCTCAGCGCAGACGGATGTGGATCCGGCCATCGACAAGGTGATCGAGACATGTCTAGCGGCCGATCCCCAGCGCCGCTATGCGGATGTCGAGCAGCTGGCCCGGGCCGTGGCTGAGGTGGAGCACAGCGAGCGCGCCGGGTCTGGCAGAAAAAAGAAAAAGGCCAGCGTGGCACCGCCAGCTCGTGATCTGGCAGCGGAAAAGCGTCGCCAGGCAGCCGGTGGCAGTATCAGGAAGTGGCTGTTTCTGCTGGTGGCGGTGCCGCTGCTGGTGGCCGCAGGTGTGTATGTTTTGAAGGACAAGGTCGAGCTGGAAGTTCGCAAAAAAGGAGCGGCGGGTGAGACTTCCGGTGCTGCGGGGGAAGACAAGATGCCCGGTGAGCAGCAGGATGGGAACCTGCCTGCAGGTGTCGCCGTGGCTTCCGGTGACGGAGAGCAGACGAATCTTTCAGGGCAGGGCGAGGGCCCGCCAGCCTCGGAAAAGACATTCACCAATGGCATCGGCATGAGCATGATCTGGGTGTCGCCGGGCAGTTTCCGCATGGGAGATCTCAGTGGTCAGCGGCCCAATGAGATGCCTGTGCGCGAAATACGGCTCTCGGGGTATTACCTGGCAGCCACGGAAATTACTGCAGAAAAGTGGCGGGCGGTGATGGGCGGCAAGCCGGTCGATGCGCAAGAGGCGCAGTATCCACGGGACCGGGTCGATTGGAAATCTGCCATGGATTTTTGCGAGCAACTGACAAGGATGGAGGACTCTGCGGGTCGCCTTCCCGCGGGGTATCTGTATGCGTTGCCAACGGAGGCTCAGTGGGAATATGCCTGTCGTGCGGGAACAGAGGGCGATTTTGCCGGGGATCTGGAAGCATTGGCCTGGTATGAGGACAATTCCGACGGTGGCACACACCCGGTGGCGGGCAAGCAACCGAATGCGTGGGGGTTCTTCGATATGCACGGCAATCTGTCGGAGTGGTGTTGGGATCGTTACACGGAGAGTTATCCGGAGGATTTGATCGAGGATCCCTACGGGCCGAATCTGGGCCGGCTTCGGGTGCTGCGTGGTGGCAGCTGGAAGTCTGAAAAGGGGCGGTGTCGATCGGCCTCCCGAACCGCGAACTCGAAGAACTTTCTCGGCGAGGACGTTGGGTTTCGAGTATGCCTGATTCGTCTGAATACGGTCCCGAAGAAGCTGGCGGAGAGGTTTTTCGGCGAGGCGGAATGGGAAGAGGAGGAGTCGCGTGAGGAGCAGCGTGAGCCGGTGCCGATCACCGGGCAAGAGGCATCTGAAGCCGATGACGTGAAAGCCGATCCGCCTTCTGTTGTGGAAAATAAGCCGCCAGAGAACGATGATCGGGTGGATGAAGCAACACTCGAGGTTCCGAAGATCACCATCAAGCCGGTGGTCCGATTGGTCGGCCACGAGGGGGCTGTGCAGGCGGTTGGCGTTTCTCCCAATGCTCCGTTCGTGGTCACTGGAGGTGCGGATGCAACCATCCGCATCTGGCAATCGGTGACCGGTGTATTGCTGCAGACCCTCGTTTCATCGGGGCCTGTGGGAAGTATTTCATTTTCCTCGGACGGGCGATTCATCGCGGTGGCAGGGGAGGCATCACCGGAGATTTCGATCTGGTCGATGGAGAACCGGCAGGTCATCCGGAAGACGGGTGCCGGTACCGGCAAAGGCATCAGGGACGTGGTTTTCCTGCCGGATGGGCGCTCGGTGGCTGCCCTGCATGTCTTCGAGGATGGGCAGACGGACACCGCGGTGATTGTCTGGGATCTCTCGACGCGCAAGATCAAGTGGCGTTTCGATGTGCAAGCTCCGGGTATGGACGGCATCGCGTTCGTGGAGTCGGTTCCCGGATTCGTGGTCTATTCCTTGCGCAGGGGTGCTTTTTTCGTCCCGGTATCGGAGCAGGAAATTCTCTGGCAGCGCGATGATCTGCGTGGCGCGGTCTCGGTATCCGCGGATGGTCGCATGGTGTTTGTCGGTAACCAGGCTTTGTTGGTGGATGGGGGAGCAGATGCCCATGAGTCAGTGCGTATCCGGGACAAGGGAGCGGTAATTGTTTCCGACACGGGAACTGCGGAGTATTACGCGGTAGGTTTGGAGAATGGCAGGGTGGTCCTGCGCGATGCGGGCAATGGTGCGGCGATCACGGCGCAAGATGCGCATGACGGTGCCTGCCGGGCAGTGGCCTTTTACCCGCGTAATGAAGGATTGATCACGGGCGGAGCAGACGGAAGTGCCGCGATCTGGGCGATCATCGAATAGGCAGGGGGGCGGGAGTCGGTCGATGGCGGGGAATAAGCACCACAGAGATAGAGCCATCGACCAACAGGCTCCCCTGGCAGACTGCGGGTTCGCCGGCATTGATTTCGAGTCGGCTGGATCATCGGGAGGTGCCACGGATGAACCGGTGCAGGTAGGCCTCGGTGTTATGGAAAGTGCCGGTGGTTCAATCGATCAGCTGTTTCGCAGTTACCTCAGCCCCGCATCGGAAGTGGTGTGGCGTTCGGGTCGGGTGCACGGGATCACTCCTCAGGACCTGGTCGGTGCGCCGGCCTTGGTCGAGTTGTGGGGAGAAATCGATCCTCGGCTCAGGAGGCGGGTGGTGCTGGCGCACGGAGCGGGAACGGAGAAGAAATTCCTGCGCGCATTCCCCCTGCACGGTTTCGGTCCGTGGCTCGACACCCTGATGCTGGCGCGCAGAACCCTGCCGGGACTTGCGGATCACTCGCTGCGGACCTGTTGCACGGCTCTCGGTCTGGAGGATGAGGCGCGGGTGATCTGCGCACCTGTCTGTGGTGGCCTGGATTGGCATGACGCCCTGTTTGATACGGTTGCGTGTATGCTGCTTTTCCGGGCTGTTATCACATCACTCGATCTGTGGGATCTGCCGGTTTCCGGCCTGGTCGAGATGGGCGTGGTCAAGGGCCTGTGATCATGGCGTCCCATGCGCGGCTGCTCATTGCCGGTGGTAGGGAAGCCCGGCCTTGATGGTATAAATCCGGTAGAGTTGCTCGAGAAAAAACACCAGCGCGAGTTCATGCTGCAGGGTGAAGGGTGAGAGACTCAAGAGAATGTCTGCTGAGTTGCGCGTCTTTTCACTGTGGCCGTCCGCGCCGCCGATAAGCACGGAGATTTTCCCGTGCCGGCCAGCAAGTTCGACCGCCTCGAGCCACTGAGCGAGGTCCATGGTATTCATGTCGGTTGTGCCCCGCTCGTCGAGAACCATCCTCAGTGAATCTATGCCCGCGGCCTCGTGCAGGCGGGTGGTCATGTGGGGTTCGGGCAGGGCCTTGAGGTGACGCAGTTCAACGCGAGCGTGGCGCCGCAGGCGCTTGATGTAGTCTTCGGATGCGAGTTGCGCGAAGCGCAGGGCGGGTTTCCCGACCGTGATGATCTGCCATTTCATTGCGCGTGTGCCGTTTCAAGCCGCACGGCGGATACCGGGTGCGGTGGCGGGCCCGGTTGCCTCAGGCGCGGCGATTTTCGGTCACCGATCGGAGAATCCCGGCAAAGACCTCGTCTTGTCGGATACGGGCGATGTTTTTGCGTGCCAGTTCGAACCAGCTCGTGGTTGATGGGGCAATCAGCTGCCGGGCAGCCGCGATCGTCGATTGATCAAGGAGATGCAGGCGTTCCTCCGAAACTGCTGTTTCCAGGGCGCGTTGGCCAGCAATCTCGAAGATTCCTTTGAGGTCGGCTCCACTGAATCCGCGTGTCGTGGAAGCGAGTTGCTCGAGGTCGATCTCCTCTGTGGGGTAGCTGGCGGCGAGCTTATGGAGTATGGCGAGCCGATCGCTCCGATCCGGGGGTGGCACGAATACCGGCTGTCCGAGTCTGCCGGGGCGCAGGAAGGAACGGTCGATCAGCCAAGGCATGTCGGTGGAACCGATAACCATGACAGGATCCTGCCCGGCGGTAAGCAGGTCGAGTTGATGGAGGAACTGGTTGGCGAGATTACGCGCCTGGTTGTCACGCACCCGGTGACGGTTGCCCGCTATGGTGTCGATGTGATCGATACTGATGACCACCGGAGCTTCCTCGCGGGCCATCTCCATCAACTGGAAGAGATTGCGCTCACTCGATCCGAAGTAGGGGTCAAGGATCTCGTGGATGCTGGCGCGGATGAGCTTGCAACCGACCTCTTTTGCGACAGCCTCCGCGAGCATGCTCTTGCCGCAGCCAGGAGGGCCGCAGAGCAGGACGCCCGCTCCCACAGGCATGCGGTAGGTTCGGGCGAGCACCGGGTTTTCCACGGGAAGAATCCACCGCCGCCGCAGTTCGTTCTTGACCTCGGAATGGCCGCAGATATCGGCGAAACGAAGTTGTGGGGTGGCCGGAGCTGCGAATAGATCCTCGTCGCTTTCGATTGGCCCGTCGGTATCCTCACAGGATTCGTAATCGGAGAACGGATTGGTGTCGTTGCTGTAATTGGCGTTGTTCGTGTAGCGCTCGCCGGAGGCGGTCTTTTCCGCGGTGGCGCAGTCCTGCAGTCCAAGGACGGATTCGAGTTTGCCGTCGGCCAGTGAGCGATCAGCGGACACGGCGACCAGGTATTCCTCGATCGCCCGGGTCCTGTCGTGTTCTGCGAGGTGCAGAAGGCTCAGCAGGATGTGCGCACCGGCGCAGCTGTTGTCTTCGGCAAGGATCGCCTCGACACGGACTGCGGCTTCTGAAACCTCGCCTTTCTGGAAAAGGGCCTGGGCGATGCCAAGCTGTGCGTCCCGCTGCCTGGGTTCGAGCTCGAGAACTCGAACGAATGTCGCAAGTGCCTCGTCTGGCTGTCCGGTTTCAAGCAGTGCCCCGCCATAGGTCAGGAGAAGCGTGACGTCCTCGGGGGAGTCTTCGACGGCTTGCCTCAGAAAGTTGATATCGGGCATCTCTGTGAATAAAGCATGATGTCCGAGGCAGTGGTCGGCAAGAGCTAAATATCAAGAAAATTCCGCAGCAGCTTTTTTCCCGAAGGGGTCAGGATCGACTCCGGATGGAATTGGACGCCGTGCACATTGTGCGTGCGGTGTCGGATGCCCATGATCTCGTTTTCTTTTGTGTGGGCGCATACCTCGAGGCAATCCGGCACGCTTTCAGGCGCGATGACCAGCGAGTGATAGCGGGTTGCCTCGAGTGGATTCTCTATGCCGGAGAACAGTCCCTCTCCGTCATGAAAAATCGGGGAGGTCTTGCCGTGCATGAGTCTCGCGGCCCGGACGATGGTTCCTCCGAAGACCTGGCCGATGCTCTGGTGCCCGAGGCAGACGCCAAGAATGGGAAGGTGCGGTGCGAATTCCTCCACAACGGCGCAGCTGATGCCGGCCTCGTTGGGTGTGCAGGGGCCCGGGCTGATGCAGATGCGCTCCGGGTTGCGCTCGGCGATACCGGCGATGGAAATCTCGTCATTGCGGTAGACCTCGATGGTGGCACCGAGTTCGCCGAAATATTGCACCAGGTTGTAGGTGAACGAATCGTAGTTGTCGATGATCAGGAGCATCTGGCGGAGAAACAGGAAAACAGAATGATGGAGTGAGATAAAGGGGAGGCGATCCCGCAAGGATCAGGAAAGGTCCCTGGCGCGTTGGATGGCTCGCAGCATGCCCGCTGCCTTGTTGCAGGTTTCGTTGTATTCATACGTGGGGTCGGAATCGGCAACGACGCCTGCACCGGCCTGCACGTAAGCCATGCCATTTTTCACGACGCATGTGCGCAGTGCGATCGAACTGTCGAGATTGCCGTCAAAGCCGAAGTAGCCGACAGCACCGGCGTAGACCCCGCGCTTGGATTTTTCAAGTTCGTTGATGATCTGCATGGCACGAACTTTCGGTGAACCGGAAACAGTGCCCGCGGGAAATGTGGCCCGCATCACATCGTAGCAACTTCTCCCGCTGGCAAGTTTGCCCGACACGTTGGAAACGATGTGCATGACGTGCGAGTAGCGTTCGATGATCATGAAATCGTCCACGACCACGGAAGCGAATTCCGAGGCTCGGCCGACGTCGTTGCGGGCCAGGTCGACCAGCATGACGTGTTCGGCCCTCTCTTTCGGGTCGTCGAGCAACTCCTGCGCGAGCGCATCGTCCTCCTCCCTGGTGGCTCCTCTCCAGCGGGTGCCGGCAATCGGCCGGATATCGATTTTTCCATCGATGGCACGCACATGGACCTCCGGGGAGCTGCCGACGATGTGGAGACCCTCGGGCAGCTTCAGAAAGAACATGTAGGGCGAGGGATTGACGTGGCGCAGGGCGCGGTAAAGGCTCAAGGGGTCGGCGTCAAAGGGCACCTCGAAGCGTTGCGAGGGCACGACCTGGAAGATGTCGCCCGCAAGGATGTATTCTTTCGCGCGTTGTACCATCTCCTCGAATTCCTCGCGGCTGGTGTTGCTGGTGGCTTGCGCGGTCTCGCTGGTCTCCGGGGCTGCCCGGAAGGCAGCCAGGGGAGCAGTGGCCAGCGGGCGGGCCAAGCGGTCGATGATGCCCTGCAGGCGGGTTTGGGCCTCGCGGTAGACTTCGAGCGGGTCGCTGTCTTGCGGGATATGGGCATTGGCGACGATCTGGATTTTGCGGAACCGGTGGTCGAAAATGACCACCGTATCGGCAATGATGACCACCATTTCCGGCGCGCCGATCTGGTCCGGAGGCGGAGCGGGGATGGAGGGTTCGAAGCATCGCACCATGTCGTAGCCAAGGTACCCTACTGCACCGCCGCAAAAAACCGGCAGCGCGGGATCCCGGGCGGGTGTGAAGCGCGCCATGTAGTCCTCGAGGACGCGCAACGGGTCGTCGCAGTCGATTTGCGTTTCACCTGTGGCGTCGGAGATGGTGACCGTGTTTGCGCGGGCGATGAGCGTTGCCGACGGATTGGTGCCGAGGAAGGAATAGCGCCCGGCCTGATCGTTGAGCTCGGCTGATTCGAGCAGGAAGGCGCTCGTATCATCGGCAAGTTTGACGTAGGCGGAGAGCGGTGTCTCGAAGTCTGAGGCGAGTTCCGTGTAGAGCGGCACGAGGTTTGCGCTTCCCTGTTCGACGAGCGCAACGAAGTCCTCCGGGCTCAGATTGAGATGAAGATGATTCACGGGCGGGGAAGTCGGGAGTGTGGACTGGATCGGATGAACTCGCAAGCTGTTGCAACATCGAGGCGAGCTTGCAGTTGGTGTTGCGGCCCGGATGGCAGATGCCGTCGGCGGGTCCCGTTTTGCTCATCGCGCATCGTTGCTCTTCCATGTAGCGTGACGGACATGTCGTCGGGCAGAGAGAGTTCCGGAAGTGCGAGCCTGCAAGGGAGTGTCGAGCGCGTGACCTTTCGCAACGAGGACAATGGGTATTCGGTGTTGAAGGTGACCGTGAAGGGGCGGCCCGAGCTGGTCACGGTGGTTGGCAATGTGCCGGAAGTCAGGGTGGGGGAGGAACTGGAGGCGCGCGGCGAGTGGATCCAGTCGATCGAATTCGGCAGGCAGTTCAAGGCGGTGGAGATGCGCACCAGGCCACCCACGTCCCTCGTGGGCATCGAGCGATTTCTCGCCAGCGGCCTGATTTCTGGAATCGGCAAGACCTACGCCAGAAAAATCGTCGAAAAATTCGGCAGGAATGTGTTCGATGTGATCGAGAAGGAAAGCGCCCGGCTCGAGGAGGTCGAGGGTGTGGGGCGCAAGCGGCGACAGGAGATCAAGGAGTCGTGGAAGAGGCAGAAGGCCGTGCATCGTATCATGGTGTTTCTCTATCAGCACGGGGTGAGCACGGCACGCGCGTTGCGCATCTACAAGACCTACGGGGAGGAGGCCGAGGAGACTCTGCGCAGCGATCCCTACCAGCTGGCCCGTGATATAGACGGCATCGGTTTCCAGGGAGCAGATCGGATCGCCACGAGCCTGGGCATAGCTCAGGCCTCCGACAGGAGACTGCGTGCAGGCATCCGGTATGCGTTGGAACAGGGAGCGGATGAGGGTAGCGCCTGTCTTCCGCGGGAAGAACTCCTGCGCAGGGCCGAGGAGGTGCTGGGTGTCGAAGCGACTGCAGTGGGGCAGGAGCTGGAGCGGGTGCTTGTCGATGGTGAACTCATTGCGGATGAAGCAAACATCTATCTTGGTCACCTGCACCATGCCGAGGTTTTGATTTCCAGCAGGCTCATGGAGCTTTCTGCGGGAGTTTCCAGCTATCCGCGTATCGATGAAGGCAAGGCGTTGGCGTGGGTCGAGGCTGAGACGGCCGTGAAGCTCGCCCCCGGTCAGCGGGCGGCGGTGGCGGCTGCACTGCGCGAGAAGGTGCTGGTGATCACGGGTGGACCCGGGGTGGGCAAGACGACGGTATTGAACAGTATCCTACGGATCGTGACGGCGAAGTCAGTCAAGCCGCTGCTGGCTGCGCCCACTGGCAGGGCTGGCCGGCGCATGGCCGAGACGACCGGACTGGAGGCGCAGACCCTGCACCGATTGCTCGAGTACAAGCCCTCTGCGGGTTGGGGGCGCGGCAGAAAGCGTCCCTTGCAGGCCGATCTGGTGGTGGTGGATGAGGCATCGATGATTGACCTGAGCCTGATGGCTCACCTGCTCGACGCGTTGCCGCCGGCTTGTCACTTGATTCTCGTCGGCGACGCCGATCAGCTTCCCTCGGTGGGTCCGGGGACGGTTTTGCGTGACATCATCAGCAGTGGGGTGGTGCCGGTGGCGCGGTTGACTGAAATCTATCGGCAGGCTGCAGAAAGCCGCATTATCATGGCCGCGCACAGGATCAACGAGGGCAGGGTGCCGGAGTTGAGAGTGCCGCCGGAGTCGGATTTTTTCTTTTTCGAGCGGAAGGATCCTGCCGCTATCCGCCGCACCCTGGTGGACCTGATCGGCAGGAAACTCCCGGAAAAATTCGGCTTCCATCCGGTCAACGATGTGCAGGTGCTCACCCCGATGAATCGCAATTTGCTGGGTACGAAAGCATTGAATGAGTACTTGCAGGAGGCGCTCAATCCGCCCAATCCGATGCGCTGGGAGGTGGAGCGCTTCGGAGTGACCTACCGGGTAGGCGACAAAGTCATCCAGAATCGCAATAACTACGAGAAGGAAGTGTTCAATGGGGATATCGGCAGGATCGCGAAGATCGAGTCCGAGCCGGTCATGGTGATTGTCGATTTCGAGGGTGGCAGGGGTGCAGAGTATGAAGCCGGGGAACTCGACGAACTCGATCTTGCCTATGCGATCACCATCCACAAATCCCAGGGATCCGAGTTCCCGGTGGTGGTCGTGCCGGTCAGCGGTCAGCATTTCGTGATGCTGCAGCGCAACCTGATCTATACGGCGATTACCCGTGGGCAACGGCTCGTGGTGTTGCTTGGAGAGGAGCGGGCGTTGGCTATCGCGGTCAACAACGCCGCCGGCAGTGTGCGTCATGGCCGGCTGCGGGAGCGCCTGCAGGCGCGGGGAGCAACGTGCGAGGGCGATGCGGAGCGGGCGACGCGAGCCTGAGGCATCAGCCTGTCTGCAGCGCGGCAACGGCTGCTTCGAGGCTCTCGCAGTCTTCCACAGTGACCACGGTGGCACTTTTCTCGATTCGTCCCATGAGCCCGGCAAGCACCTTTCCCGGGCCGAACTCGATGAACAGATCGGCACCACCGTCGACCAATCCACGCATGGAATCGGCCCAGTTGACCGAACCGGTAACCTGTCGCGCGAGTGTTTCGCGGATATCCTCGGCATCACTGACTGGCCGTGCGTCGACGTTGCACCAGACCGGGACCGAGGGCTCGTGGATCTCTGCAGCGGCCAGTGCCGGGGAGAGTTGCGCCTGTGCGCTGGCCATCAGCCGCGAGTGGTAGGCGCCGGCGACCACCAGTGGCTTGGCCATGCGGATGCCGTGATCTCTGGCCTCGGCGACCGCTCTTGCGACTCCCTTCTCACTTCCGGAGACTACGATCTGGCCCGGAGCATTGTAATTGGCAACGTCGATATCGCACTCCTCGGCGAGCTGGCGGATTACCTCTGCCTCGCCACCGATCATGGCGGCCATGGCACCCCCGGCGGCCTGGCAGGCCTCCTCCATGAAGCTGCCCCGCTGATGAACGAGGTCAAGCCCGGTTGCGAAGTCGAATGTGCCCGCAGCGGTATGGGCGGTGAATTCTCCCAGTGACAGGCCGGCGGTGGCGGTGATCTCCAGTTCGGGAATACGGGAGCGGAGTGCGGCAAGACAGGCAAGACCGTGAACGAAAAGTGCCGGCTGGCAGCGCGAAGTACGGGTCAATTCTTCCACCGGACCATCGAACATCACGCTGGAGAGGCGGAAGGGAAGGGCCTCGTCGGCCTGCTCAATGAGGGCCCTGGCCTCTGGATGGTGTGCGTGAAGATCCTTTCCCATGCCCACTTTCTGGGCACCCTGACCGGAGAACATTGCGACGACTTTCATGGATGAGTGGGTAGTTCGTTTAGCTTGTAGACCCGGCCAGCCGAAGGATCAAGTCTCGCGATTGCAGGATGACCCTCTCGATGAGTTGAGCGGCCTCGGAGACAGCCTGCTCGGTGCAGTTGGCAAGCGGGCGGATCGTGAGGATGTGGTCGAAGGTTTCCCCGAGTTCCGGATTTTCCGTATCGGCAATTCCACAGACCGCGACGATTGGCACGCCAGCTGCCCGGGCCATGGCGGCCACCCCTGCCGGGCCCTTGCCGTTGAGTGTCTGCGCGTCGAGGCTTCCCTCCCCGGTGATGATGAGGTCCGCTCTCTCGACAGCCTCTTCAAGCCCGGT
The DNA here is from genome assembly GCA_040263955.1 of Verrucomicrobiales bacterium. Lineage (GTDB taxonomy): Bacteria > Verrucomicrobiota > Verrucomicrobiia > Verrucomicrobiales > DEV007 > CALSSN01. The sequence goes on along the minus strand of JBDQJG010000021.1, from coordinate 11,054 downwards.
AATTGCCGAAACCAGCTTGAATCCGGGTCGTAGCTCGGCATCACAGAACGCCATCAGGCCGAATCCGAGGCCCCCCGCCGCACCCGCACCGGGCAGGTTGCGCAGGCGTCTTCCGGCCAGCTTCTCGGCGGCCTCGGCGAGTGCCTCGAGGCGGGCCTCGAAGAGCGGGAAGTCCGTTTCCCTGATGCCTTTCTGCGGGCCGTAGATGCGGGTGGCACCGTGATCCCCCAGCAGCGGATTGTCGACATCGCAGGCAACGAGAATCTCAGGCAGGTTGAGGTTCTCCTCCGGTCGGGTAATCCGTTGCAGTTGCTCGAGGCGATCGGGAATCGCGGTGAGCGGCTTGCCATCGCTGTCATCAAACCGGTATCCAAGTGCCTGAGCCATCCCGGCACCCCCGTCGTTGGTGGCGCTGCCGCCGATGCCGAGCAGAATCTGCCTCACGCCGCGCGCCGCCGCCGCGCGAATCATCTGGCCGGTGCCGAAGGTGCTGGCAAATTGCGGCTGAGGTGGAACCACATCGAGGACACGCTCGAACCCGGAAGCGGCGCTCATCTCGATCACGGCGACCTGGTTACCGTTGATTGCGACCTCGGCGAATGCGGCCCTGACCGGGCGGCCCAGCGGATCGAGCGCGTCGATGGTCACCGCCTCTCCACCAAGCGCCTGCAGGATTGCGGCGGAGGTGCCTTCGCCGCCATCCGCGATCGGTGCATGAGTGAAGCATGCCCCGGGAAAGATCTGGCGCAGCCCGTTTTCGAAGGCGCCGCGCACCTCGGCCGCGCAGAGCGATCCCTTGAACTTGTCGGGAGCAAGAAGAATGCGTGGGCCAGAGAGCATGATCGGGTAAGTAGCCGTGCGGAAAATTCGAGAGACGCGGAGAATGTTCGGGCTGCAGGTCAAGTTCGGGTAACGGCACCCTGAAGAATGGCTTCCGCGGCGCGCAGGCCGTCGGCGGCGGCCGAGATGATGCCTCCGGCATAGCCGGCTCCTTCTCCGGCTGGGTAGAGCCCCCGGACCGTGGTGCATTCGAGCGTCTCCCGGTCACGGGGAATCCGGATCGGGGAGGAACTGCGGGTTTCCACACCGGTCAGGACCGCATCGGGCAGGTCAAAGCCCCTGAGCTTACGCGCAATGCGGTGGACCGCGGATCGCAGGGTCGCGCTGACAGGTTCCGGGAGGCACTCGCGCAGGTCACTCCAGGTGACTGCCGGTTCGTAGGAAGGCAGGACCCCGGACGGCCCGGTAGAAGGTCGGTCGGCCAGGAAGTCCCCCAGCAATTGCGCCGGCGCCCGGTAAGTCCCGCCTCCGAGTTCGAATGCGCGCTGTTCCCATTTGCGCTGGTAGTCGATACCCGCGAGCGGATGATCCGCTGTGGCGCCCGTTTCCTCTGGTGACACCTCGACCATGAAGCCAGCGTTGGCATTGGCCTCGGCGCGTGCATAGCTGCTCATGCCATTGGTGACCACCATGCCCGGCTCCGAGGCCGCGGCGACCACGAGGCCTCCCGGGCACATGCAGAAACTGTAGGCGGTGCGTCCTGTCTTCGCGCGGGCGGCAAACTTGTAGGGTGCCGCACCGAGCAGCGCATGGCCCGCGAAGCGGCCATATTGAAGGGTGTCGATCAGTCGTTGCGGATGCTCGATGCGGACGCCGATTGAAAATGGCTTGGCTTCGAACGGGATGCCTGCCGTGTGGAGGCGTGTGAACGTGTCGCGCGCGCTGTGGCCGAGGGCGAGGACACAGGTGTCGGTTTCGATCCACGTGTCGCCTGCCCGAACGGCGACAAGTTTTCCCGATTCGATGCGGATATCCTCCAGACGCGTCTGGAAGCGGATTTCGCTGCCGAGTGCAAGCAGTTCCTCGCGGATGTGGCGAATCACGGTGATCAGGCGATCGGTTCCGATGTGGGGCCTTGCCTTGAAAAGAATGTCCTCGGGAGCGCCGGCGGCGACCAGTTCGCGCAACAGCCAGGGAATACGGTCTTCCGGATCACGAATCTGGGTATAGAGTTTGCCGTCGGAGAACGTGCCGGCACCGCCCTCGCCGAACTGGACGTTGGATTCCGGATCCAGCGGCAGGCCCCGTCGCCAGAATCCGGTCACATCGCGCGCCCGCTCGCCGGCGGGTTTGCCGCGCTCGATGAGAATCGGTTCCAGGCCGTTTCGCGCCAGTAGAAGTGTGGCGAACAGGCCGCACGGCCCGGCACCGACCACCACCGGCCTGAGCTTGCCCCGGCGAGTGCTGGCGATCCGTGGGGCCGAGTAGCTGGTGTCGGCACACGCTTGAATGGTTGCCTGCGGATCGAGCTTGTTGCCGAGTTCTTTCTCAATCTGATCCGGCAGGTAGACATCGACCGTGTAGCGGAATGCGACAGAGCGACTGCCGCGTGCATCGATCGCTCGCTTCCATACCTTGAGATCAAGTATGGCAGGCTTGTCGACACCCAGCCTTGATGCCGCCTTGGCGACAAGTTGGGCGTGCGTATGATCGACTTGAAGACGGATATCGCCGATGCGGATCATCCCGCGATTTCCGGAACTTGTGGCGTGATCTCCCCGGCTCGGTGAGCCGGCGGAGCGTTACTTGGACTTGTCGGTCAGGTCGATGACAGGCAACCGATAGGTGGAGCGATCGCTGCCTGGAACCACTGCACCCCGCAGGGGAGGTTCCTGCAGCAGGTAATACGAAGCCCCCACTTTTTGAATGCCGACCGGGTAAATTTCCAGTGGCCCGTTCACCACTTCCTCGGGAAGTGGAAGAGGTTGACCGGAAAACGACGCCACAGCGACTTCTTCAGCGGGACGGCTGTCGGCGAGCTGCGCGATGGAGTCGCGGCTGCCAATGCCCTGCTGGAAGCGCTGGGAGAGCATCACGCCGACCAATGCCAGGCAGCAGGCTCCGGCGGTAGCCAGGAACCTTGGTCTGCCGAAATCGGAGACGTAGGCGCAAACGCGTTCCATGAAAATGCTCACCGTTGAGCGCCGCAGCAGTTCCGATCGCTGCCGCTCCTGAAATGTTTCGAGAAATCTCTCGAAGTATGCGTCGCCCGGATGTTCGTGTCTTTTCAGGCGGATGAGTTTCGAGAATTCAGAATCGTTGTTCATCGTAGCATACCGTGGTTACTGGGTGGAGCTGTTCGTCGTGAGTGGATCCTTCTGGTCGAGTGGGGATGCCCTGAGAAGTCAGGCGGCAGTGTGATCGCAGCGGGAAGTGAGTAAATTGAGGGATAGCGTAGTCAGAAGCGTGGAGTCTCAGGGCCGCCTGAAGTCTTCGAGAAAAGTCTGGAGTTGGCGGTGCGCGTAGAAAAGCCTGCTGCGGACGGTTCCCTCTGAAACGCCCAATATTTTGCTGATTTCCTTGTGATGCATTCCTTGGATGTCATACATCGTTACGACAGCTCTATGATCTTCAGACAGTTTCTGCATCGCAACGTTCAATCTTTTTTGCAATTCGTGAATCCCGGCCTCCCTGACGGGATCGCTCTTAGAGGTCAGTTCGATGAAATCCTTGTCGTTTTCGATATTGCTGTCGACATCGTCGAGGCTCAAGGTCTGCCGGCGCTTGCGTTTCTTGAGGAAGTTCAGCGTCATGTTGACCGCGATCGAGTAGATCCACGTGTAGAAGGATGACTTGCCGCGGAACCGCTTGAGAGATCGGTAGGCCTTGGCGAAAATATCCTGCAGAAGGTCATCGGTGTCCTCGTGATTGGAGGTCATGTGATAAACCAGGCCGTAAAGCCTCGGGGAGTGCTTGATGACAAGCTGGTCGAACGCGCCGTTGTCTCCAGCTTTCGCCCGGGCAACCAGTTCCGCATCCTCGTCAGGTTTGCGTTTGGATTGAGTCATGGAGTGGCGGAGAAGGGATTTACAGGATCGCGTCTGCGAGGATCCGGCCTCCCCGGAGTCGTCTATCGGTGAATTCTCAGGGGAGCCGAAGAAAGCATTCCACTCAGGAGCATACAAGGTTCATCTCTGAGTGTTGGTGCTGGTGCGCACGATCGAGACGGAGACGTTCTCGGTGTCAGCCAGGATGAATTTGCGCACCGTGACCGCGACACGTGCAATCGGCCAGTTCGTCAGCACGCACGAGGCGAGATCCTCGGCGAGAGTCTCGATGAGCTTGCGGGGCCGCCCGGCGGCGATTTCCTTCAGCGTTTGCGAGACGGCGAAATAATCGATCGTGTTCTCGATTGCATCCTCCAGTTTGCCGAAACCTGTGACTGTCTCCATGCGCACGTCGATAGCGACTGTCTGCCATTGGCTGCGTTCCGACTCGGGCACACCGATCCGGGTGGGTGCTCGCAGACCGTTGATTTCGATGGTGTCCACTCAGGTGGGTGGCTTGGTTTGGCAGTGGGGTGCTCCCTGGGTCTGGTGCTGAACGATTGTCGCAAAAAGGGGGACAGAGATCAGCAGATGGCAGCCCAGGATCCTGCCTTACTTGTTTTTCCAGGAAAACAGATCGTCCCCCACGGCAGCGGGGTCTTTGTCTTTACCGCGACTCAGGATCAGAACGTCTTTTCTCACCGGGGCGGTGCTGCCCGAGTCAAGCGGCGTCGGATCGATCGTCCGGTCGAAATTGTGGTCGAGCAGGATTTCGAACGGATTGCCCCACGGATCGTAGAGCCCCTCGGAGCCCATCGTCGCATCCCAGCCGCCTCTTCTGCTCGAGGTGTAGGTTGGCTCGTAGAAGAGGATCAGCTTCGGATTGGCAAAGGTCGTGGTATTTTCTCCGATGAGGCACTTCATCAGGGCGCGGCCGTCGCCGCTGTCGGTGCGAAGAACCGTTCCTTCGATCGCACCGGATTTGATCGGAATGTGCCCGTATTCCAGTTGGTATGCTTTGATGGCAGTGAGGATATTGGCCATCTGTTGATTGCAGTCCGCCTTGCGTGCCTGGTTGATGACCCGCCCTGTTACCGGGGTTGCAATCGCTGCGAGGACTGCGATGATACTGATGACCACCAGAAGTTCCAGCATGGAAAACGCCCCGTGATGGCGGGCCGATCGTGAGGTAGAAAGTGGAGCTTGCATGGAATGTTCTTGCCGGAAGTTGAAGGCCTCGTCTGCGCGCAATGCGCAGACGCCTTTTGTTGCGAGACCGGCGAGTATGGTATCAAACGAACAGAATCACAAGACTATTATGACAAAAATCCCGATCGATTTATGAAACAGACCGAGGTGGCGCCGGAGGGCAAAGATGCCCTGAAGTTTCGCATCGAAACTCTTCTGGCGTCGAATGCGTATCGGCCGGAGAAAGCATCCGGTATCTTTAGGCAGTTGGAGTTGCCTGAGCAGGATCGCTCGCGATTCGGGCAGGTGCTCAAAGAACTTGAGCATGAGGGGAAAATCGAGCGCGTGCGTGGTGGTCGTTACGTCCCGAGCGATGCGGGGGTTGGCGGCAGGCAATCGAGCAAGCGTGCCCCGGTGACTGGTGTGCTTCGGGTGCGCCGCAATGGATCCGGATTTGTCGTTCTGGGGGAGGGCGCGCTCATCGGCGAAGGTGTCAGGCTTCCGCAGGGGGTGTCCGTTCAGATTGCGAGGGGCACCATGCGCAACGCGCTGGCGGGAGACACCGTCGAGTTGTCATTGAGGGCGAAGCGTCTGCCCGCTGCCTGGCTGGACGACCCGGCAGCAAAGCATCGTATCCTCGATCTGGAGGCGCCCGGCGATCTGGCGATCGAGGGCAGCATTACCAAGGTGGTGGAGCGTGCCGCACATCGTGTGATCGGCACGATCAGGCGCAAGGGAAAAAGACTCATTGTTGAGCCGGATTCCTGCAATTATCCGTCGATTCTCGAGTTGAGCGGCCACCTGGTCGACGGGCAACCGGTCAATGGAGAGCGCGTGGTCGTCGAAGTCGTCAGCTGGGAACAGCCGGATTGTGCCCCCCAGGCAAGACTGATGGAGCGGCTGGGCATGCCGGAAGAAGGGGACCTGGCCTTGCGGGAGATTATTGCGGTCAATGGTATCAGGGAACCGTTTCCCGAGGCGGTGCTTGACGAGGCGCGTGCCATCGCGGTGACGATTCCAGAGACCGAAATTCGGGCACGCGAGGATTGGCGCGATCGCCTGGTCTTCACCATCGATCCGGGAGATGCCCGCGATTTCGATGATGCGATCAGCATTCATGGGCTGGAGGGGGGCGGTTGGGAGCTTGCCGTGCATATCGCCGACGTCTCCACATACGTGAAGCCTGGTTCCGCCCTGGACGAGGAGGCGCGCATACGTGGTAATTCCACCTACCTGCCGCAGCGCGTGATACCGATGCTTCCCGAGGAATTGAGCAACGGCATCTGTTCCTTGCTGCCACTCGAAGATCGCCTGACCCGCTGCGTGGTCATGCAGTTTGATCGCGAGGGGGTTCGCAGGAAGACGCGGTTTGTCTCAGCCGTAATTCACAGTAAGTCCCGGCTCACCTATGAGCAGGCGATGCAGTATATCGACGGCACGCCCGCGTCGCAGGGTGACCATGTTCCGGCGGCAATCCGGGAGGCATGGAAACTGGCATGCCTGCTGCGGCAGAGAAGGTTTCGAAAGGGGGCGCTGGATCTCGAGTTTCCGGAGGTCAGGGTCAAGATGGATGCCAGTGGCCGACCGGTTGATCTCGTGGTTTCCGAGTATGACGCTTCGCACCAGCTGATCGAGGAGTGCATGTTGGTTGCCAACGAGGCAGTGGCCGAGGAATTGCGTAACAGAGGCAGGCCTTGTATCTACCGGGTACACGAGGATCCCTCGGAGGAGCGGCTGCTGGAGTTCCGCGAAATGGCCCGGGCGGCGGGATTTAAGGTCGGTGATTTGAGTGAGCGTGCGCACGTGCAGAAACTGCTCGATCAGGCCAAAGGTCATGCTGCTGAACAGGCAATCAAGATCGGCTTGCTCAAAAGCCTGAAGCGGGCCGACTACCGGGCCGAGCCGGTTGGTCATTACGGTCTGGCCAAGCGCGATTACACGCATTTTACCAGTCCGATACGGCGATATGCGGATCTGGTTGTTCATCGGGCACTCTTTGCCGGCAAAGGGGAACCGCGCATCAAGCTTACCGAAGCGGCCGGTGTAGCGGCGCACATTTCCGCCACTGAACGGGCCTCGGCGCGGGCCGAACAGGAATCCCAGCGAATGGCGCAGTATGCCTTCCTTGCAAGTATCGCTGAGCGTGAACCGCAACGGACTTTTGCAGCTACCGTGATGGAATGTGCGGCTATCGGGCTGTTCGTGGAGATTGATACCTGGCAACTCCGCGGGCTGATCCATGGCCGGGACTTGCCGGGGCATCATGTCTATTTCGACCGTGCTGCCGCGTGTTACAGGGGGCTGGCCGGAGGGGGCAACCTGCGCGTGGGGGACGGGCTTTGGGTGATGCTCAAGACGGTCGATCTTGCGGCAGGAAAACTGGATTTTCACTACGCTGGTCGCAGTAAGGAACCCAATCGCCGCAATCCGCGGAGTCGTTCTGCGGCAAAGCAATCATCGAGGGCCGGATCTTCCGGCAAACGCGGATCCGTCAAGTCCGGCAAGAAAAAGTCATCGAGGAACGCTGCGCGCTCGCGCAAAAGAAAGGCCTGAGCCTGGTGCTGGTGCGGACGGCTTTCCCTGCGATTGCGGCTCGTTCGTCGTGAAGGAGCTGCGGAATGAAACGGCTGTTCAATCGAGCGCCGATTCCACGGAATGTCCGTTGACACCTCATGCGCGGTTGCTAGTCTTTCCCTCCTTTTGCCGGGTGGGAAACGGTTGCACGCGCGCTGCCATTCATCATGTGCGCGATGCAGATCTCCGACCCCTGATCATTTCAAGCGAACTAGAACAAAGACAAACGAGCCATGCCAACAAAAGCCAAAAAACCTGTCGCCAAAAAACCCAAAGCCAGGAAGCCCGCTTCCCCCCGTTACGTTTATTTCTTCGGGCCGGGCAAATCCGATGGTGACGGCTCGCAGAAAGCACTTCTGGGCGGCAAGGGCGCCAACCTTGCGGAGATGTGCAACATCGGGCTGCCGGTCCCGGCCGGGATGACGCTCACCACGGAAGTCTGCACCTACTATTACGACCACGGCAGGAAGTGGCCGAAGAGCCTGCAGGCGGAGATCGAAGCGAACATCGCAAAAATCGAGCAGGCGATGGGTAAGAAGTTTGGCGATCCGAAAAACCCGCTGCTTTTGTCCGTTCGCTCGGGAGCGCGTGAGTCGATGCCGGGCATGATGGATACGGTTCTCAACCTCGGTATCAATGACGAGATCGCCGAGGCGATCGCCGTGAAAACCGGCAATGAGAAATTTGCCTGGGACTCCTATCGGCGTTTTATCCAGATGTATGGCGAGGTGGTCATGGGAGTGGAGCAGCACGCTCACGAGCACCACGACCCCTTCGAGACGGTGCTGGATAAGGCCAAGTCGAAAGCCGGAGTCGCTCTTGATTCGGACCTTGGTGCGGATGAGTTCAAGTGGGTGGTTGGCGAGTTCAAGAAAATCATCAAGACCCGCACGAAGAAAGATTTCCCAACTGATCCGATGCAGCAGTTGCAGGGATCCGTGAACGCCGTTTTCAGTTCCTGGAACAACGACCGGGCCAAGGTTTACCGCGCCAAGTACAATATTCCGGCCGCGTGGGGCACTGCCGTCAATGTCCAAGCAATGGTCTTCGGCAACACCGGCAAGAATTCCGGCACCGGGGTGGCCTTCACCCGGGACCCCGCCACCGGCGAGAATGTTTTCTACGGTGAGTACCTGATCGATGCCCAGGGCGAGGACGTGGTCGCCGGCGTGCGTACGCCGAAGCAGATCAAGCACTTGTCCAAGGACCTGCCCAAGCCGCACAAAGAACTGCTCAAGGTTCGCGGCATTCTTGAGAAGCACTTCCGGGACGTGCAGGACGTGGAATTTACCATCGAGGACGGCAAGTTGTGGATGTTGCAGACCCGTAACGGCAAGCGCACCGGTTTCGCGGCGGTCAATATCGCTCTCGACATGGTCAAGGAGCGGCTCATCAAGAAAGAGGAAGCGATTTTACGGATTCCGGCCGACGATCTCAGTCACCTGCTTTCGCCGGTCTTCGACGCGGCGCAGGAAAAGAAGGCCAAGGTCATGGGCACCGGCCTGCCTGCCGGTCCCGGAGCGGCCACCGGGCAGGTGTTCTTCACCGCCGAGAGTGCCGTTGCTGCCGCCCAGAAAGGCAAGAAGGTCATTCTCGTGCGTCGGGCGACCTCGCCGGAGGACCTCCGCGGCATGATCGCTGCCGAGGGTATTCTCACCACCGAGGGTGGGGCATCTTCGCACGCGGCCCTGGTTGCCCGGCAGATGGGCAAGGTGTGCGTCTGTGGTGCACACGGCATGGCGATCGACTACGGCAAGAAGACGCTCAGCGGCGAGGGAGTGACCGTCAAGGAGGGTGACTTCATCTCGATCAACGGTTTTGTCGGTAATGTGTACCAGGGTGAAATCCAGACCTCGCCCTCGCAGGTCATCCAGGCCTTGCTCGAGAACAATGCCTCAGCGAAGCGCTCCGCCACATACAAGAAGTTTGCCGAGCTCATGTCGTGGGCCGACAAGTATCGCAAGCTTGGCGTGAGGACCAATTCCGATACTCCCGGGCAGGTCAGCAACGCGATTTGTTTCGGTGCCGAGGGGATCGGCCTGACGCGCACCGAGCACATGTTCTTTGAGGGTAATCGCATCGACGCGGTGCGTCAGATGATCCTGGCAGAAGATGTCGCCGGTCGTGCCAAGGCGCTGAAAAAACTCCTGCCTTATCAGAAGAAGGACTTTACCGGAATCTTCGAGGTGCTTGATGGTCGCCCGGCGACGATCCGTTTACTCGATCCACCTTTGCACGAGTTCATCGGCACCATGGACAACAAGCAGATCGCGGATCTCTCCAAGAAGATCGGAGTCAGTCCCGCGAAGATCAAGTCGCGCATTTCCGAGCTGCACGAGGAAAATCCGATGCTGGGCCACCGTGGTTGCCGTTTGGGCATCGTGTATCCCGAGATCACCCGCATGCAGGCGACGGCAATTTTCGAGGCCGCGGCGGATGTCCAAGCCAAGGGCATCAAGGTATTGCCGGAAATCATGGTACCCTTGGTGGCCTACGAGAAGGAGCTCGAGTTGCAGAAGGCAGTGATTGACGATGCGGCTGCCGAGGTGCGGGCCAAGCGTGGCCTCAAGAAGTCGGAGCTGAAATATACCGTTGGCACGATGATCGAGATCCCGCGCGCCGCGCTTACCGCGGCGGATGTGGCGAAGCACGCAGAGTTCTTCAGTTTCGGTACCAATGACTTGACCCAGACATGCCTGGGCTTGAGCCGCGACGACTCGAGTTCGTTTTTGCCTGATTACCAGGATGCCGAGGTGGTCAATAACAACCCGTTCGCCAGCCTCGACCAGACCGGGGTCGGTCAGTTGGTGGAGATAGGCGTCGAGCGTGGTCGATCAACCAAGCCGAAGCTTAAAATCGGCATCTGCGGCGAGCATGGTGGCGACCCCGAGTCGGTGAAATTCTGTCACCGTACCGGCCTCAATTACGTTTCCTGCAGTCCGTTCCGGATTCCGGTTGCCAAGTTGGCAGCTGCCCAGGCCGCTCTTGAGGACAAGGGCCTGCGCAGATCGGAAGTCAGTTAGGGCCTTCGAGATTGGCACAGGTAGTGCAGAAAAAGCCCCGGTCGCGTTGGTGGCCGGGGCTTTTTTGTCGATCTGATCGAGGGAGATCGGGAGTGTTTTGCCGGTGGGCATCCTCAGCCTCATCCGAACACCTCGATCTGCAGGTCGCGCAGCACCCTGAGTTCGCCCCACTGAGCGCCACGCATCTGGCGTGCGCCGGTCTTTCGTCGCGTCCCGTAGCGGTCCCGGTGGCGCTCGAAAGCCTGTTCCACGAAGTCGCCGCTGCCGAATACTCCCCCGTCACTGAAATACCGCATCCGGCAGCGCAGCACCTGCCATAACGGCAAGCGGCCTCCGCCGCGTATCTCGCGCAGCACCTGTTGCCGCGAAAATCCCTGCCTTACGGGAGAGCCATCCTCCCTCAAGCCCTTTTCCTCTCCTACACCGTAGAGCAGTTTGCGAT
>JBDQJG010000020.1:0-27525 GCA_040263955.1 Verrucomicrobiales bacterium | reverse complement strand
GGACACAAGACAGCGGTGGCGAGTTCGCTGGCCGTGATCATACCGACCGCGCTGATCGCGACACTCAGAAATCACCAGGCGGAGCTTGTTGATTGGCGACTGGTGGGAACCGTGGCAGTGGGGGCGGTGATCGCGGCTTTCTTCGGGGCGGAGTTGATGCAGTCGTTGAGTAATCCCTTGCTGACCAAGATCTTTGCCGTTGTGCTGCTGCTGACCGGTTTGCAGCTTCTGCTGGCCAAGGGCTGATCGGTGGGACAGCTCGGTCTGCTCCGTGAGCGCGGTGCGGGGCACAAGGCAGCTGCCAGTCGCGGGAAGATGCAATGCCCGGCCGGGTGGAGGCACGCGGGGGGATTGCTCAGGGCGCGGCTTCGCTGGCAACATTGCCGGCCACTCGATCGGCACCGTTGCCTTTCGGATCGACCCAATTGACGGGAACCTCTTTGCAATTGCCGAAGCGGTCGGTGTAACGCACGAATCCGTGTGCGATGCCAAATTCATGGACCATGCGGGTGACCTTGACATCGAAGCAGCAATATTCCGCGATCTTCATGATCTTGCCCTCTTTCCACCAGCGAATTGCATCGAGTCCGTCCGCGCTTTTCCCGGTTCCGAGGCAGGCGGCAGCCACGGCCTCTAGCTTGGGTCGATGGCCAAGCTGCGCCTCGAGATCCACCATCAGGTCGAGGCTCAGGATCTGGCTATTGAGATCCAGGAAGGTGTAACCCTGTAATACCCCGTAGTCGAAGCTGATATGATTGAAGCCGATGCACAGGTCCGCCTTCGTCAGCTCGGTAATGAGATCCTGGACGGTGGCTTCGTCGTAGATGCGATAGCCGCCTCGCGCCGTGCTGTAGGTTACGCCGATGGACATGCCCATCTTGTCCTTGTGTGACCAACCGCCCACGTCATTGGCAGTGCGCATCGTCTCAAGGTCGAAATAAACGAAGTTCTTGGACATCGGAGACGGGTAAATGGGTGAGGCGCGTCCAGCCGGTTCAAACGGTGGGGCCCTGTGGCGTGGTGGGAGGAGGCGCGGGCGCCGGCGTGCCTCGCTGCGGCAGTTCGAAGCCCTCGGGGAGCTCGAGTCCGGGTGGCACCTCGCCGGTCTGCATGAAGTGGATGGTATGACCGATGACTCCCGATTGCACCACCAGCGCGAGGAAACCGAAGACGACTGCGGCGGCGATGGCCAGAGAGCCGGGGCTGGGATTGGTGTAGGTGATTTTGAGATTCTGCTCTCGATCCCAGATGATGTCTCCGCGCCGCCGGACTTCAAGGTAGCAGAAAATTCCGAGGATGAGAGCGAACAGAGGATAGCCGAGTCCGAGTCCGCGCAGCCAGACGAGCAGGCTGCGCCTCAATGCTTTTCCCCAGCTGAGGATTTCGCCAGTGGCGGAACGCACGGTGACTCCCAGCAGCGCCTTGCCCGGAGTGGTTCCGAACGAGCAGAGCAATCCCGCCTCCATGAGAAAAGTGGAGGCGATCAAAGCGAGCGGGAAAAACATGCCGAGACCCGCTACCAGCGCCCCACCGGCAAGGGAAAAGAGAATACAGGCCGCACTGCCCAGCAGGATGGTATCCACAAGCCGTGCTCCGACTCGCGTCCACATGCGGAAGGGTTGCGTCGGTGCTCGGGTAATCGAGCCCGGGGGAGCGTCGGTGGCGGCCGCTATGGTTGTTTCGTCGTGGCGTGTGCGTGCGCTCTTGTCGGATTCGGTCGCCTGGTCGCTCGAGAGCAAAGAAGGAGTGTCTTGCCCGGTATCGTCGGTAGCGCTTGGCAGGTCTATTTCGTCAGCTTCCTCTTGATTGGCGATTTCTGCCCTGCGTAGCTCGCGTTCGAATTCCTGCAGCTCACCGAGTGGTTTCCAGCCATCGAGCTCCTGATGCCACGCCAGATTGCGCGCGGAGATCTCGCCAGCGTCAATGAGGTGGCGCAACTGCAGGTGCGTGAGCGGGCCGCGGCGTTCGCCTTCAACTGCGACGTAGTAGATGACTGACATGGTGGGAGATGATCAGCTTGCCCGGCTGCCTATTCAACCGGCAGGATTGCTTAAGGATGGCTCGTGTCATTTGCAGAGCCGATTTTTTCCAGTATGAAGGCTTCGTTGAAGCGACCATTGTTGCGAGTTCGGCAGCATGTCCCGCAGGCGGTCGGACGTTGAATCTCGCGCACCCTCCGGACGACACGTTGACAGCCTCGACAACGGTAACTGTATCTTTTGCGTTGTCGCCGGATGGGCAGGGGCAATTGGTGGGTGGCTTTTTCTCCCGGGATGTCAAGTTCTCGGCAGGCTTGTCGCCATTCCTCTCCGTGGGCCTGGATGCGGCGATTTCCGGTGCGCTGCCAGGCGATCAGGTGGGCGAGCTCATGGCGGAGTGTGCGGTCGATTTCCTCCGCCGCGATGGTCCGCAGTTTCGGGTTGATGTCGATACGGCAATGCTGCAGCCACGCCCGGCCCGCAGCCGAGCGCATGCGTGGGTTCCAGCACACGATCGTGTTTCGCGCGAGGGTTGTTTCGCCGAGGTCGGAGAGGAGCGCGCGGGCCGTCTGTGTCAAACGCGGATCAGTTACGGGGTGCATGCCAGGTGTCGGAGCGGGTGGTTGCTGCGCAGCGTGACGAAAAGGAAAGAACAGGGTTCTCAGGCTTCGCCATTCTTGAAGCCGAGCTTGTCGAGAATCTTGATGCCGCCTTCCTCGTAGGCGACCAGCGAGTCCGGCGGGATGGATTGCAGGATGAATGCGTTGCCCCCGACCGTGCTGCGTGCGCCGATCACCGTAGTCCCTCCGAGCACGGTGGCATTGGGATAAATGGTTACATCGTCCTCGACATCCGGATGGCGCTTGATGCCCTTGACGATCTTTCCTTCCTCGTCTTTTTCGAAGCTGCGCGCACCGAGTGTCACCCCGTGGTAGAGCTTGACGCGATTTCCGATACTACAGGTCTCACCGATGACGACTCCGGTGCCATGATCGATGAAGAAATATTCGCCGATGGTGGCGCCGGGGTGAATGTCGATGCCGGTCCGACTGTGTGCCCATTCGGTCATGATGCGCGGGATGAGTGGCAGGTCGGCCTGGTAGAGCAGGTTGGCGGAGCGGAAGATGGCGATCGCCTCGATGGCCGGGTAGCTCAGGATAATCTCCTCGTTGCTGCGGGCAGCCGGGTCTCCCTCGTAGGCCGCCTCGACATCCGTGGCGAGCATCCGGCGGATCTCGGGCAACTGGTCGATAAAGTCGCAGCAGAGCCCGGCGACTTCCTCGGGGGAAACGTCCGTGCCGTTGTTTCTGAAGCGCAGGCTGCGAGAGACTTCCCTGGCGAGGCGCTCGGTGATAGAGCTTACGCTTTGACGAGTCAGTTGCGCGAGATCGCCCTGCGCGATGGCCCTCTCATCGAGGAATCCGGGAAACAGCAAGCGCAGCAGATCGAGGCAGAGATCACCGATGACGGCTTTCGATGGCAGGTTGCTGCAGTCGACACGGTTGATTCCGCCCACGTCGTTGTAGGACGCCAGAAGTTTCTCGGTGATCTCGTCGTGGCGGCTTTCGGTCATTTCCGGCTTGAGTTCAGCAGAGTCCGAGTTGCAGCGTCAGCTGTCAAGGCTGGGAACGATGCCACGTGGGGTTATCGAGCGGCGATGATTCCGCTGCTTGCCGGGATCAGGCTGGTAGCTTAGGCTTTGCCCATGAGGGATGTATCGAGCAATCAATCGTGCGAAAACAGAGGCCAGGAGAAGCCACGGCGTCGCAGTGATCGCAGGGCTTTTCTTGTCGGAGCGGCAAAGTGTACGCTGGGCCTCGGGATCGCGCCGATGGTGGTGCCCTGTTCCGTGCTTGGTCGTGGTGGCGCGACCGCGCCCAGTGAACGGATCACGATGGCGTTGATTGGCAACGGCCAGATGATGCGCGGGCATCGGCGTATTCTTTTGGGCCGTGATGCCGTGCAGGTTCTTGCTGTTTGTGATGTGCGCGCATGGTTGCGTGATCAGGCCAAGGCTGAAGTGGAGAAGGCCTATTCCGCTGATGTTGCCAGTGGTGTCTACCGCGGCTGTGAGGCCTACAATGAGTACGAGCGCATCGTTGAGCGTCCTGATATCGATGCCGTGGTTGTGGCCACCCCGGATCACTGGCACGCGGCGATATCAATCGCTGCCATGCGCGCCGGCAAGGATGTTTATTGCGAGAAGCCGATGACGTGGACGATTGCCGAGGGGCGGCTGGTAGCCGATACAGCGGAGCGCTTCGGACGGGTTTTGCAGGTCGGCTCGCAACAGCGCTCGGATACCGCGTTTCGCCGAGCTGCGGAGTTCGTGCGCAATGGCCGTATCGGCAAGGTGCACACCATCTGGGCGAAACTGGGCCAGTTTCCCGAGGGAGGCAGTCCTCCGGAAGAGGCGATTCCGGAGGGATTCGACTACGATCGCTGGCTTGGTCCGGCACCATATGAACCGTTCAGCGAGGCGCGGACCAAGGGCCAGTACAGCGGCGGTTGGCGCTGTTTCTGGGATTACGGGGCGAAGAAAAATGGCGACTGGGGGGCGCATCATTTCGACATTATCCAGTGGGCGCTGGGCATGGATCACAGCGGTCCGGTCGAATATTTTCCCGGAGGACAAAACGGAATCGAGCAGATGCACTACCGCTACGCGGACGGCCCGACGGTGATCAAAAACCATCCCAAGGGCAAGCAGATGATCCAGTTTTTCGGTGAGGACGGCACAGTGTCTACCGGGCGCAATGGCGTGTTGGTTACCGAACCGGCAGAATTGGCGCAGCAACCGCTTGGAATCAATGAGATCGCGCTTTTCGAGTCGCGTGATCACCACGGCAACTGGTTGGATGCCATCCGCACGCGGGGGGCAACGATCTGCGATGCGGAGATCGGTCATCGCACCGCCACCATTTGTCATCTCATGGGTATCGTCGAGCGACTCGGTCGTCCCGTACGGTGGGATCCGGAGAAAGAACAGGTCGTTGGCGACGACTACGCTGCCCGGTGGGTGGATCGCGAGCGGCGCAGCCCGTGGTTTATCTGAGTCGAGCTTCGGTTCTCGGCGTGGTGTTCAGCATCGGTGCCGGGGTTTGGATTTTTCTCGGCAGGATTCCTCGTGGCAGGAAGTCTCTGGCTCCAAGTCTCGAGCAGGCGCTCTCCTGCCGTGGTTGGATCTCGGTATCATCGTTTCAGACTCGGACGGATGGCTTCCCGGCAACTGCGCGTTGGGCCTTCGTGTGGATGGGAAGCCAGGAAGTGATGGAGCTGCGAATATATGGAGATGAGGATATCTGCCCAGGGTCACGCGGCGGGAGCAGCCTCGAGACAGCGTTCTCTGCCGAGTAGACTCATGGCGTGAGCCACAGCGGAGTCGGAAGAGCCGCCGAGCATACGGGCGATTTCATCGATGCGATCCTCTCCCATGACAGGGTGGATGGCCGAGATGGTGCGCTTGTTTTCCACTTGCTTGGCGACGTGGTAATGGTGATCGGCCAGTGCGGCAACCTGAGGAAGATGGGTGATCGAGATGACCTGGTGACGCGATCCGAGGGAGACCATTTTCTGGCCCACGCTGCAAGCGATTGCACCGCCGACATTGGCATCGATCTCGTCGAAGACGAGCAGTGGAATGGCATCTTCGCGGGCCAGTGCACTTTTCACTGCAAGCATGACGCGCGACATTTCACCGGAGCTTGCCACCTGGCGCAGTGACTGGACGGGTTCGCCCGGATTGGGCGCGAAGCGGAACTCGACTTCATCGAGCCCGGAGCTAAGGGGAGCGATGGCCCGGCTGAGTTCGATCTGGAAGAGGCTCTGGCGGAATCCGAGATCCTCGAGGTGAGAGGCAATCTCCCTGGCGAGTTTACGGCTGGCTGCGGTGCGTTTCTTGCGCAGGATATTGCCGGATTTTTCCATCGCGCAGCGTGCGGCATCGACTTCCGCCTCGAGTTCTTCGAGACGTTCCGTGTTGCCTTCCACCAGTTGCAATCGGGCCGCGGCGCGGGCATGGAAAGCGAGGATTTCCTCGATGGTCGGTCCGTATTTTCGTTTCAAGGTTTCGATCGTCTGGATGCGCTCTTCGAGGGCGTGCAGGGCCTCGGGGTCGAGCTCCACGTGTGTCGCGTAGGTGGCGACGGTGGATGTGATCTCCTGGAGTTCCAGATGGGTCGAGCGAAGACTGGCGAGCAGGTCGGCAGTTCGAGGATCGAGTTTTTCGAGTTCGACGAGTTGCCGCTCGATTGCTTGCAGTCCATTGAGAACGCAGTCGTGTTCTTCGGAGCCCTGGCAGTTCTCATCCGAGCCATCGAGGAGGTTGAGCACGCCGCTGCAGAGAGTGGCGATGCGCTGGCCGTGCGTCGCGGCGCGGTAGCGCTCTTCCAGGTCCTCGGGATCGATGTCACCGAGCTCCGCGGCGGAGATTTCCGTGACCTGGTGACGCAGCAGGTCAATTTCCTGTTCGGTGGCGCGCCGCGAACCGCTGACTTCCTCGAGTTCGTTGGCCAGATTGTGCCAGTGCGCGTAGGCAGCACGGTAGTCGCGCAGAATCGGGTCATTGCCGGCCCAGGCGTCGAGCACGGCGAGTTGGCGCTCCCGGCTCAGCAGCGACTGATGGTCGTGCGGGCCATGCAGATCGACGAGGTGGTGGCCGAGGGCCTTGAGGACGGCCAGGGTGACTGGCGAGCAGTTGACGAACTGTCGGTTGGTGCCGGTGGCGCTGATCACCCGGCGCAGTACCAGCGTATTGTCCTCGCAGCGGTCGAGCCCGAACTGCTCGAGGCAGTCATTGACGGGGCCCGGATCCGCGAGGTGGAAGACCGCCTCGATGGAGCACTGGTCCTCTCCCGAGCGAATGCAACCGCGCTCGGCGCGCTCTCCGAGGACGAGCTTGATGGCACCGACAATGACCGACTTGCCGGCACCGGTTTCGCCGGTGACACCCACCAGGCCGGGTCCGGGTTCCCATTCGAGCTCATGAACCAGGGCGAGGTTGCGGATTTTCAGGAGTGTCAGCATATGCGGAAATGCGTTCAGGTTAACACTGTTCAAAAAAACACATTTATACGAGAAAAGCAAGTCCGGAATGAAATAGTGTGATTTCTTCTTGTCGGGGTAATCAGGATGCGTCGAGAGTCTGACTGCGGGAGCAAGAACTGCCCGCTGCATGGCGATGGCAGAAATGAGGGTGATTTTTCTGGGGACCGGAACTTCGGTGGGTGTTCCCATGATCGGCTGCAGCTGCGAGACCTGCACCTCGGAGGACCCGCGTGACAAGCGCACGCGGTGCTCCATCTACGTGGAGACTCCGGAGGCGCGCTGGATCGTTGATTCCGGCCCGGATCTCCGCTCCCAGTGCCTGCGTGAGCGCATCACCGCCCTCGATGCGGTGCTCTTCACCCATGCCCACATGGATCATGTCGGGGGATTCGATGATCTTCGGCGATTCACGGTGGGTCTCGAGCACAGGTTGCCGGTCTATGCGCGCGATCAGACGATGGCAGCCCTGCGCAGAACCTTCGCCTACGTGTTCGACGGCGATCACCGCTTTCCCGGCTACTTCAAGCCCGAGCCCCGGGTGATCGATGGACCGTTTCGAATCGGCGCAACCGAAGTGGAAGTGCTCGAGGTGGAACATTCCCGCGTCGATACCATCGGGTTTCTGTTCCGCCGCGAAGGCCGCCCCTTGCTGGCCTACATTCCGGACTGCAAGAAACCTTCACCTGCGGCCTTGGACGCGCTTGCCGGGGTGGAGACCCTGATCATCGATGGGTTGCGTTACACGCCCCACCCCACCCATATGAATTTTGATGAGGCGACGGCAGTGATCGCATCGCTCGATGTCGGTCGGGCGTTTCTGACGCATTTCAGTTGCGAGGTGCGGCATGCAGCAGGAGAAGCGCGGCTGCCTCCCGGAGTGCACATGAGTTATGACGGGCTGCAACTTGATCTTTCCGGCGTTATGAATTCGCAAACGTGATGAACGGCTACCCGGCAGGCAGGATTCAGATCCGGATGCATCCTCTGGCAGCCCGTGTTTGCGCACTGTTGTTGACTGCCTGGCAGGTCGCTTGGCTGCCCCTGGCATATTCCCGTCCGGGCTTGGGCTCCCCGGGGGACATCGCCGGGCAGGCGCCTCGGATTGATCCAAGCCGGGAAATGGCAGAGCGGACCCTGGTGCTGTTCAATCCTGATTTTCCGGGATCCCGGGAGGTGGCCCTCTACTATGCGGAGCGGCGTGGCATACCGTCGGAGCAGGTCGTGGGATTGCCCTGTTCGGGGAGCGAAACCATCGATCGGGCGACCTTCGAGCAGTCGATCCGCGAGCCGCTGTGGGAGCTGTTCAAGGAGCGGGGGTGGTGGGCAGGCGAGGGCGAATCCCCCGGATCAAGGCACATTCGAATCATTTGCCCGGTATTCGGAATGCCCTTGCGGGTCAGCGGGATGGATGGCGAAGCACCGGGTGCGGTGGCGCGGATCTCCGCCGCCTCGATCGATTCGGAACTGACCCTGCTCGGGGTCGAGGGACCTGTGCCGGGCGGGCCGGTACCCAATCCGTATTTTCGTAAAAACTTCAGCTTTGCGGAACTTGCCGAGTATCGCATGATGCTGGTCTCTCGACTGGACGGCCCTTCGCAGGAAGTCGTGCGCGGTATGATCGATGGTGCGCTGGAGGCTGAGCGCGACGGGCTGTGGGGTCGGGCATATATTGATTTCGCGGCGGATGGCCGCAGTGGAGCGGAACTGGGTGATGGCTGGCTGAAGGAAGCGGCCCGTTCACTCTGGTCGGCAGGCATCCCGGTTGTGGAAGATCCTCATGCCTCGCGGTTTCCCGCAGCCTACCCGATGCGCGATGCGGTCTGTTATTTCGGCTGGTACACGGACCGGGCCGATGGACCTTTTACGATTCCAAGTTTCCGGATGCGTCCGGGTGCGGTGGCCTGCCACATGCATTCGTTCAGTGCGGAGACAGTGCGTGATACCGGCCGGCGCTGGGCGGCACCGTTGTTGGCGCGGGG
The DNA here is from genome assembly GCA_040263955.1 of Verrucomicrobiales bacterium. Classification (GTDB taxonomy): domain Bacteria; phylum Verrucomicrobiota; class Verrucomicrobiia; order Verrucomicrobiales; family DEV007; genus CALSSN01. Next base: position 18,521 of record JBDQJG010000020.1, on the reverse strand, counting down.
TGCGGCAGTGGTGCTGGGCAATGTCGACGAGCCGTTCCTACAGTTGATGACCTATCCGGATCTTTTCGTGGATCGCCTGCTGCGTGGCTACTGCGTGGCGGAAGCCGCGTGGATGGCGACGCCGGTGCTTTCGTGGATGAGCACCGTGCTTGGCGACCCGCTTTATCGGCCCTTCGGCTACGCCTCTCGCAACGCCTCGGCGGCCGGGCAGGCAGAGCGGCAGGACCGGAATGCCGGGTATCGTGCCATCGAGGTGGCCACTCTGGGTGGTGGAGATGCCGAGCTTCTCAGGAGCCGCCTCGAGCAGGCGATTGAGACAGCGGCTACCGGCGCGCAACGGGGCGTGGTGACCGAAGCCCTCGGGCTGCACGTGCTGGCCGGCGGGGACGAACAGGCCGCTGTTGCCCGTTTTCAACGGGCACGTGATCTGTTCGATACGGATGCCGATCGCGTGCGCATGCACCTCCACGAGATCGATGTGCTGCGCAGGACCGGCAATCTGGATCAGGCCGAGGAACAGTTGCGCGGCTTGTTGACAAGTCTCGGAGCGAATCCTCTGGCGCAGGCGGCTGAGGCGCTTCTTCTTCAGCTCGATCCGCCGGCCCCGAATTTCCCGCTGCCCTCGCGGCCGCTGCCTTTTGCTCCTTGACACGAATGCTCCAAGTGGAAACGATTACAGGATGACTCGATGTTAAGTTATCGTCGTTGCCGGTAAAACTTGCAGAACGCTTCCAGTGAGTGCCAAGCCGAGAGAACTTGATTCTGAACTCGAAAACCTGTCGCCTGACGGGGCGCCCGAAGCGGCTGTTGAACTGTGACTTGATCTGCGTTGTCAGTTTTTTGTTATGCCTGATATTTATGGCTTCGTGTCATGCCCGAAGTGCGGCGGAAGCGGTGAGGTTGAGCCCAGGGAACGAGGTTCGTCCTGGCTTGATCGCTTGTTGCGAGCATTTGGCATGAGAGATTCCACCGCTCATGAGCGCGATACGCCTGCGCCATCTCGCGTGCCCTGTAATCGGTGCAATGGCAAGGGAGAGATCGAGTGGCCTCCTGTGAATTGAAGTGCACCGATAAAAAGAGGTGTGGTTCGGAAATTCAAGCCGCCAGTTCATGGCGCGCGACTTTTGCTTTCGCGGAGAAGCTGGCTAGGATGCCAGTGGCGAAACAACTCAGGCAATGTTCATGATCAACCTACCTTTTTTCTCTCTGATTGCAGGCTCACTCGTGGTGTTGCTGGCTTCCGGATGTGGTGATGGAGCCACGGGCGGTAGTCGAGACGCAGCTGCCGGGTCCGACCAGTCAGCTGAGGTCATCAAGATTGCCTTGCTGCCGAAATTAAAGGGCATCGCGTATTTCACCTCGTGCTACCAGGGCGCGCAACAGGCAGCCGATGAACTTGGCAACGTCGAGTTGATTTACAACGGGCCGACCACCGCCTCGGCGGACAAGCAGGCGCAGATGATCGACAAGTGGAGACTGCAGGGAGTGGATGCCATCGCAGTGGCGCCGAATGATCCGGCAGTCGTTTCGGAAGCCCTGCGCAAGGCAGTGGCAGCGGGCATCACGGTGATTACCTGGGACGCCGACAGCCTGCCCGCGGACCGCTCGTTTTTTGTTAACCCGGCCACCGCCGAGGCGATCGGTCACGGTATCGTCGATATCATGGCCCGGGATCTGGAGGGCGAGGGCGAGGTCGCCATTGTCAGCGCCACCGCCACCGCCGCCAACCAGAACGAGTGGATCGGCTTCATGGAGGAGCGCCTGGCAACGTATCCCGAGCTCAAGCTGGTGGCCACCAAGTATCCCGGAGAGGACCAGAACGCGGCCTTCCAGGACAGCCAGGACCTGATCAAGAAATTTCCCGGCCTGCGGGGGATCTTCGGAATCACCTCGGTCTCTTTTCCCGGGGCGGCGGAGGCGGTGAAGCAGGCCGGCAAGACCGGCACGGTACTGGTCACCGGCCTCTCCACACCCAATGACATGAAGCCCTACGTCAGGGGTGGTGAGGTGCGCTCGGTAATGCTGTGGAACACCATGGACCTGGGATATCTCACGGTCGTCATCGCCGAGGCAGTGCATGCTGGCCGGCTTGTCCCGGGTTCGGGTGCCACCGAGGTAGAGGCCGGTCGGCTGGGTAAGGTCACGGTTCAGGGTGACCAGGTGCTGCTCGGTGACGCGCAGATCTTCACCAGGGATAACATCGACAACTACGACTTCTGATCACCGCTCCGAGGAACGGGTGCGTGGAAGCGGAGAATAGTTTCGGAGGAGTCTTCGGAGTGCTTGTCAGTCGGCTGCTGGCGTGATGCGCACCGGGCACACCTTGAGCTCGGCTGTCTGGGTGACCGGGTCGTAGCCGGAACCGGTCAGCTCGTTGACCGCCACGTCGGCGAATGCGAAGGAAGTGAACACTGTGCCGCGGGGTGAGCGGGTGGTGGCCTGGGTGACGATCTCGATCTCGCCGCGCCTGCTGGCCATGCGCACGGTGGCGCCGTCCTCGACACCGAGGCTTGCAAGGTCATCCGGGTGGATTTCCAATGTCTCCTGCGGCAGCAGATAGTCGATGCCCTCCGAGCGTCCGGTTTGGGTGCGCGAGTGATAAGATGCCAGCCTGCGCCCGGTAGTCAGCCAGAATGGGAACTTGCTGTCGATCACCTCAGCCGGGTCACGGTAGCCGATCACCTTGAAGACCCCCTTGCCGTTCTTGAACTCATTCTCATGGAGGATCGGGGTGCCGGGGTGGTCGGCATCGGGGACCGGCCACTGGTATTCGCCTTTCTCGATGCGGTCCCAGTCAAGCCCGGCATAGATCGGGCTGAGGCTGCAGAGCTCGTTGAAGACCTCGGCAGCACTGCCGAATTCGAATCCGGGGGTGCCCATGCGCTGTGCGATCTGGGCGATGATCCACCAGTCGGGTCGGGCATCGCCCTGCGGTGCCACGGCGGCGCGCAGCCGCTGGACGCGGCGCTCGGTGTTCGTCTGGGTGCCGTCGGTCTCGCCGAAGGCGGTGGCCGGCAGGACGACGTCGGCGAGTTCCGCGGTCTCGGTGAGGAAGATGTCGATGACCACCAGGTGGTCGAGCGCCTTGAGTCCCTTCTCGCAATGGTGGCGGTCGGCGTCGGTGACCACCGTGTTCTCGCCGTCGATGAGCATGGCGCGGACCTCGTCGCCGCAGCGGTTGAAGGCGTCGACCTTGGTGGCGTAGTCGCCGACATCGAGGTCCGGTTGCTGGTAGGCCTTGCGGAACTTCTCGATGTTGGCCGGGTCGGCGATACTCTGGAAGCCGGGCATGTTGAGCGGCACAGCACCCGAGTCGCCGGCGCCCTGGACATTGTTCTGGCCGCGCATCGGGTTGATGCCGGTGCCCTCGCGCCCGATGTTGCCGGTCATCAGTGCGAGGTTGCAGAGGCTCTGGACGTTGTCGACGCCGCAGATGTGCTCGGTGATCCCCAGGGTGTAATAGATGGCGCCGCGCTCGGCCCTGCCGTAGCAGAGGGCGGCCTGCTCGATGTCGGCGGCCGGCACTTCGCAGATCGGGCTTGCCCATTGCGGGGTGAAGGCGTCGAGGTGAGCAAGAAGTTCCTCGAATCCGGTGGTGCGTGCCTCGATAAATTCCTTGTCGATGAGCCCCTCGCGGGCAATGACATGGGCCATGGCAAGCAGCAGGGCGACATCCGAACCGACGCGGATCGGAAGGTAGATATCGGCCAGCTCTGCGAGGCGGATGCGGCGCGGATCGGCGACGATGAGGCGGGCCCCCTTGGCGAGGGCTTTTTTCAGGCCGGTCGCGGCCACCGGGTGGCATTCCGTCATGTTCGTCCCGATGGCGAAGATGACATCGGGCTTCTGCATGTCGACAAGCGGGTTGCTCATGGCGCCGCGTCCGATCGTGGCTGCCAGACCGGCAACCGTGGGAGCGTGTCACGCTCGACTGCAGTTATCTATTCGATGCGTGCCGAAGGTTGCCCGGATGAATTTCTGCATCAGGTAGGAGGCCTCGTTGGGGGCGCGTCCCGATGCGATCGCGTAGGTCGCGTAGCGACCGTGTTCTTCCAGTGCCGCGCGGAAACCCTGCGCGGCGCGATCCAGGGCGGTGTCCCAGTCGGCCTCGTGGAGTTGGCCGTCTTCGCCACGGATCAGCGGAGTTTTCAGGCGGTCGCTGTGTTGCACGAAATCGTAGGCGAATTGCCCCTTCACGCAGAGCGCACCCTTGTTGGCGGGACCGTCCATGGCCGGGTGGATGCCGATGATGCGCTCGTCTCGCGAAAGGATATCGACAGAGCAGCCGACACCACAGTAGGGGCAGATGGAGCGGGTTTTCTGCGTCTGGCCGGGAAGGTTTGCTGCCCGCAGGGCTTTCTTGTCGGCCAGCGCACCGGTCGGGCAGGTCTGCACACACTGCCCGCAGAACGTGCACTGCGAGTCCTCGAGGTGGCCGCCGAACTCGGTGGTGATCTGGGTTGCAAAACCACGCCCGCGGATGTTGATGGCGTAGTCACCCTCCTGCTCGGCGCAGACGCGCACGCAGCGGTAGCACGAAATGCAGTTGTCGTAGTCGCGCAGGATGAACGGGTTGTGGTCATCGTCTCGGGAGGTCCCGGACTGCCGACCGGCGAAGCGGCTGCCGTCGACCTGGTAGCGCTGTGCCAGGGTTCCGAGTTCCTGCGAGGCGAGGCCGCGCAGCGGATCGACCGAGACATCGCGGTTTTCCGAGACCACCATCTCGACGAGCGTTTTACGCAGTTTCTCGATCTCCGGCGGTGAGGTGTGCACTACCATGCCCTCCACCGCGCTGGTCGTGCAGGAGGCGACCGGAGCTTTCATGCCCTCGACCGCCACCACGCAGAGGCGACAGCCACCGAAGGCCTCCAGTCGCTCGTCGTAGCACAGGGTAGGCACGTCCTTGCGGTGGCGCTGGGCGATCTCGTAGAGCGTTTCACCTTCCGAGAAGGTCACTTCCTCGCCATCAAGTGTCATCTTGAGTTGGTAGTCGGACTTCGGTGCAATCATGGTCGGTGCGGTGCTTAGTGGTGAAAGGTTGCCCGGTCAGTGTGCTGTCGTTTCGTCAGGGCCCCGTGGTCGCTGCTTGTGCAAGGAAGCGTTCGACCTGCTCGGGGAAATAGCGTTCCAGTGATTCGGTAATGTGGGGTGCGGCCATACCCAGGCCGCAGGCACTGGTCGCTTTCATGGCGGCACCGATATCCGCCACTTCCCTGTGCCAGGTTTCGGCGGGGATCGATGAGCATCCTGATCCGGCGTCGAGGCGTTCGGTCAGGCGCGTGGTCCCGATCCGGCAGGGGAAGCACTTGCCGCATGACTCGTGGGCGAAGAAGGCCATCGCCTGGTGCGCGGCGGCAACCATGTCGCGCGAGTCGTCGAAGACCATGATTCCCCCGGCTCCCAGGAAGGATCCCTTGGCCCGGATGGCAGGTTCATCGAGCGTGAGCTCGTCGAGGTCACAGGCACCGATGAAGCCACCGGAGAGCCCGGCCATGGTCACTGCCTGGATGCTGCGGCCCTCCTGCGGTCCCCCTGCCCAGTCATGGAGCAACTCGGAGATCGGCATGCCGATGGGCACCTCGTAGTTTCCCGGACGCTGGATGTCGCCGGAGAGACTGATGATCTTGGTGCCGGCGTGATCACCGGCGCCGAGACTCTGGTACCATTCCGCCCCGTTGCGGACGATGGGCGGCACCGAGCAGAGTGTCTCGACGTTGTTGACTGCCGTCGGCTTGTCCATGAAGCCGTGGGTGACGGGAAAAGGCGGCTTGTTACGGGGGAAGGGATGCTTGCCTTCCAGCGAGTTGAGCAGCGATCCCTCCTCGCCGCAGATATAGGCGCCGGCACCGCGACGGATGTAAATATTGAAGTTGAATTGCGAGCCGAGGATGTTGGCGCCGAGCAGGCCGGCGGCTCCGGCATGATCGATGGCACTCTGCAGGATCGTCTCGATTTCCGGATACTCGTAACGCAGGTAGATGAAACCGAGGCTGGCCCCGGTGGCATAGCCTGCCAGGGTCATGCCCTCGAGCACGGCGTAGGGATCATGCTCCATGAGAGCGCGGTCCTTGAAACAGCCGGGTTCGCCCTCGTCGGCATTGCAGACCACCGCTTTCGGGTTTCCCGGCGCCTGCGCCACGGCCTGCCACTTGGTGCCGGTAGGGAATCCGGCGCCACCGCGGCCCGCCAGTTTCGACTCGGTGATCAGGGTGGTGATGGCGGTCGGTGAAGATTCTTCGATGGCGGAGCGCAGCGCGAGGTAGCCGCCGCTGCGACGGTAGCCTTCCAGGGTGGATCTTCCGGGTTCACGAATGCCGGCGAAACAGCATTCCGTGATGCCCCCCGGATTGGCAACGGGCAGGGGCGAAGGACGGCTGGCCAGTTGATCGGCACGGGTGCCGACTTTGACATTGTCGCCGATGATGACCGGCACCATGTCATCGCAGCGGCCGGCGCAGGGCATGGCGGTTGCGCCCTCGGGCTTCAGCGCCTCGAGGAGTTCCCGGCCTCCGTGGAGGCAACACACGTTGCCCGTGCAGACGCGGGGTGCTGATTTGCCCGGAGCTTCAGTGGAAAAGTGATGATAGAAGGTGACCGTGCCGTAAAGCTCGGCGAGAGGAATGTCGAGGGCTGCGGAGACAGATCGTATCGCCTCCTCACTGAGGTAGCCGTCGCGGTTGTGGAATGCGTGCAGCAGCGGCAGCAGCGGGGCCGGCTGATTTTTCCAGAGGTCGATGAGTTCCTTGTCAGGCGCTTGAGATGGTATCACTGGCACTGTCTTCCAAGGTAGAAGTGAACGGCCCGGGAACAAGAAAATAAATAGGCGGTTGGTGGTCGGGCCCGGCTTGAATCGCAACCGGTGCTTGATGGGCCATCATGCAGCGATCACGTGATGGTGGCGCTCGACCCACTAATGGGATAATGCCGGTGGGGGCGATACCGGTAGTCCTTGCGATTTAGAATTGCATTTCACGGGTGCGCCTCTGAAAAAGATGCGGGATATGAGGCTGGCGTAGATCCGGGAATCATTGCGCCGCCGAATCGCTGCTGCTGAAACTGCCCGGTGCGTGGCGTCGGCACGCCACGGATACTGGACGCTGACGGCGTGGATTGCGCCAGCAGAGTGTTGTGAGAGGAATCGACTAAAAAGAGAAATCATCGATGCTCGGGATAAGCTTTTTCTTGCTTCCCGAGCTGAAGCGTTTCGATTAGACTCGGCGATGCCCGGTGCACTGCGGCCGGAAATACCAAGCCATGAGAGATCGCTACGAGATCAGATCCAAGATAGCCCAGGGCGGCCTGGGTGCTGTCTACGTGGCCTATGATCGCAATCTGGACCGCGATGTGGCGCTCAAGCGGGTGCTGCCTGAAGCGCTTGGCGAGGATCCCAATGCGGCGATCGATCTGATCAAGGAGGCGCGCGTGTTGTCCGCTCTGCAGCACCCGAATATCGTGACTGTTTACGACGTCGGCCAGGATGACAAGGGACCCTATGTCGTGATGGAGCTGCTCAAGGGCGAGACGCTGGATCATACCATCAAGCGTGGCGCTCTGCCGCAGGCGGATTTCGAGCAGCTGGTTACCCAGTGCCTCGAGGGCCTGGTAGCCGCGCAGGCTGTCGGCTTGGTGCATCGTGATCTGAAGCCCGCCAATATCATGGTGATCTGGCACGCGACTGGCAAGTTTCAGTTGAAGATTCTCGATTTCGGGTTGGCTAAACTCTCCAAGCACCCGAGCAAGCAGACCATCGATCAGTCGGATACGATCATGGGATCAATCTACTTCATGGCGCCCGAGCAGTTCGAGCGTGCCGAGCTCGATGGCCGTGTCGATCTCTACACCATGGGGGCGATCTTTTATTATACGCTCACCACCCAGTATCCCTACCAGGGGGACAATGCGCCCCAAGTGATGGCGGCTCACCTGACGCACAACTATCTTTCGCTTGAAAAGGTGCGACCGGATCTTCCCGCATGGATCGGCGGGTGGCTCGACTGGCTCATGTCGCGGCAGGCGAAGCATCGTCCCGCAGATGCCAGGGAAGCCCTGGCCTATTTCCGCGAGGAGAAGTTTCGCTCTGAGGAGGAGCGTGAGGCATTCGCCGTCGAGCACGAGAAAAAACTCGCCGCCCAGAAGGCGGCTGAGCAGCAGGCTGCCGCCCAGAAATCTGCTGAGCAGCATGCGGCAGCTGCGCCTGAGAGTGCGCCTTCTCCACCCGGGGGTGTGAGCAGCCGACTGATTACCGGCAACAAGAGGCAGCCGACGAGGTCGGCGCTGGCAAGCGGGCAGGGTTCCGCCGAAGTTGCGGATGCGGTCCCGGTGGTGGTGGAAGAGGATGACGTTCCCGTCGCGCAAGCGGTCGTTGCCGATGATGATGTGGCGGTAGCGGTAGCGGTTGAAGAAGAGCGACCCGAGACCGTGACCCGGTCCACTCCGACGCTGGCCACCGGCGCGGATGCGCAGCATGCCATTTCCGTGCAAGGTTTCGTGGTCGATGAGGAAGATGAGACGGCAAGGAAGCCGAAGGTTCCCCGCTGGATCTTCATTACCATTCCACTCATCCTGCTCGGCGGGGGCATTCCGGCGCTCATCAGCATGAGCGAGAGGAAGGCCTACAACGCCCGGATTGCACGCGTCACCGAGCTCAACGAGAGTGCCACGCCCGAAGGCACGGCCAAGGATGTCGAAATCCTGCTCGGGTTTCTCGAGGACGGAGAAGACGGTGCGGGAGACTACGATGTCATGGCCGCTTCCATTCTTTCGAGGCTCCAGGGAGACGGGGTGGACGAGGCCATGTGCCAGGGAATTTCCGGTGCGCGCGGTGATGGGCGCAAGAATCTTCTCATCGCGATCGGAATGCGCGGGTATTCCGAGGGCGTTCCGTACTTGTTGAAGGAGTTGCAGAATCCCAAGGCAGGCACGCATCTTTCCGCCTGGAATGCTCTCGGAATGGTGGCGCGTGGCGACGATGTGCCGGCCATGATCGCGGCGATGGATGCCATCAACACCGGGGATGAGGCGCAAGACAAGAAACAGAGGCGATTTGCCAGTGAGGCAATCACCTCGGTTTGCGAGGACATCAAGCTCGAGGCGCAGCGGGCGAAAGCGGTCATGGATGCAGTCAGCAATGTCGAGAACGATGAGACCAGGAAAGCCCTGCTGCTGATCTCCGGTCGACTGAGTACCCCGCAGGTGCTGGAGCGGCTCAAGGTATGGCTGCGAGATAGTCGCCTGGGAATCGATGCGGCGCGCGCCATCGGCGAGTGGAAAGACACCGGGCCTATGGAAGTGCTGTTGACCTACATCAAGGAGTCCCCCGGGGACTCGGAGAAACTCGTCGCCCTGCAGAGTATGGCCGCAATTACCATGCGTCCGAGTTCGAGGCCGCATGCCCGCACCATTGCCCTGCTTGCCGAAGCGTACCAGCAGGTGCCCCCCAAGCGGCCGCGGGAGAGGAACGTTCTGCTCAATGTAATCGCGCAATTGCCAGATCCCTCGGCCAAGCCGACCCTGCAACGACTCGGTGGTGCCGAGTTCAAGAACCAGTTGCCCACTTATGTGGCGCAGAATGCCAAGATGCTCGCAGGTGTTGTCCCGGTGGCCGGCCCGACGGTTCTCGGTGCCGAAAAAGCGATGCTGCTGGGCGAGGGCGCGCGCCTGACCGGGGCCGTCATCGGAGCATGGAGAGGGCTCGATTCCTCGGTCAAGTGGGAGGTGTCGGTGGCCAAACCGGGAAAATATTCCATTGCTGTCACACAGTCCTCGGAGGCGGCTCAACCCGGTCGCTATCGGTTGATGGTCGCTGATGCGAAAATTGAAGGGGAGCCGAAGTCGACCGGGAGCACGACCGCCTTCGAGAAAATTTCCATGGGCAGCTGCAAGTTCTCCGAAGCGGGCAACTACTCGATCTGGCTGCAGCCTTTGCGCATGCCCGGAGACAATGCCCCGCTCATGGAGTTGAAAGGCATTGAGCTGGTTCCGAAATAAGCACTGCTCAACCAGCGACCACGGTTGTCCGGTGACACTGCGCCCGCTGCGGATGTTCCCCTTGTTGCAGGAAGATGGTGCCGGTGGTAAAGAGCGCCATGCTTCCTCAGGAATGTCGTTTCCGGGTGTGTGTCAGCCGTTCGAGATTGCGCCAGATCGGCGTTTGCAGCGCGCTGCGTGTGATGGCTTTATTGGTAGTCGCATGCAGTCTTGTCGCTTGCGGGGGTGGGCCGGGAGTTGGGCCCGGCAGGGGACTGAGCAATGGCCCCGGGTTGCCTGTTATGGCGAATTCCTTTTCCAGTGAGCCGGCGGGCAATTATTATGTGGGCAGAAGATTCCACCTCGAGGGCACGCGTCTCTGGGGGTATGTGCGCAGACCGCGTGAACCGTGGAGTAAGGCCCGCCTGGTGGTGATGAATGAGTCAATACGCGAGCAGCCGGACCGCCTGCCGGAGACCACCCGGCGAGGCCCGAGCCACGGTTATGATCACAATTACGAGTATCACCTGCGGGGGAAGTTTTCCGGAGAGGAAATCTATGATCCCAACAGCAACCTGTTTGTTCCCGAGTTTGTCCTGGAGGGCTACAAGGAAGTGAGCAAGGCGGGCGGTGATCTTGTCCGCCACGGAGACATGAAGAATCAGAAGCGCCTGCCGCAACTCTGGTAGGCGAGCGTGCGCGGGTAAGACGCCGGATCGGAAGCAGTCAGCAACCAGAACCATGGACGGAACAGCAGAATCGCCGGCGATCGGCATCATTGGCGGTAGTGGCCTTTACGATATGGAAGGCCTCGAGGAGCGGGAGGAGATCAAGGTCACGACTCCCTTCGGTGATCCTTCTGATGTCTTTGTGGCCGGCAGGCTGCATGGTCGTCGCGTTTACTTCCTTGCCCGGCATGGTCGTGGGCATCGTATCCTGCCTACTGAACTCAATCATCGGGCGAATATTCACGCCATGCGCAGTCTCGGGGTGCGGTGGATCATTGCAGTCACTGCGGTGGGCAGTCTGCGGGAACGCTATCGCCCGCGGGATATCGTCCTGCCCGATCAGTTCTTCGATCGCACCAGCCGCCGGGAGCAGCACAGCTTTTTCGGTCGGGGCATCGTCGCGCATGTTGCCTTTGGGGAGCCAATCTGCACCCGGTTGCATGGAATTCTCGCGGCCGCTGCGCGCGACCAGCATGAGGAAGGAGCTGTGCACGTGGGCGGCACGTATGTGAACATGGATGGCCCGGCTTTCTCAACCCGCGCCGAGTCCGAGGTGAATCGGCAGCTTGGTTTCGACATTATCGGCATGACCAACCTGCCCGAGGCGAAACTCGCCCGTGAGGCGGAGATCTCGCTGGCCACCCTTGCAATGATAACTGACTATGACTGCTGGAAAGTCGAGGAAGAACCGGTCAATGCCAGGACCGTGATCAATCACCTGATGGCCAACGCGGAAGCCGCCAGAAAGATCGTGTCAGCGGCCATCGCAGGCATTCCCGGGCAACCAGACTGGGAGTCCCATCGTGCACTGGATACCGCTCTGGTGACCGATCGCGCACTTTGGCCGGAGGATACCGTCGCATCCCTGCGAGTCATCCTGGAACGATTTCTCAAGCAGTGAGGGCACAAAAAAAAATGAAAGATAGCACTGGACGCAACGTCCTCTGAAAGGCGCATCGGCATCGTATTTAAGGATTTTGCCTCAGGGTGGTGACGCGCACCATGAATTCTGCGTGCCGCGAGAGAAAGTCTTGTCCCCGCATGAGGATGCATGTAAAGCAGAACACTGCCATTTGATTGGATCAGACTACACAGAGACAGCATGAGATATTTGAGATTAGTTGGTTGCATCGGGCTGTCCTCCGTGTTGCTGCTTGCGGCCACGGGTTGCCAGAACATGAGAGCTCTGATTCCCATCGAGTATGGTGGTTATTATCCGGGCGATGACAAAAGCAAAGGAGCTGATGGGAGTGGCTCGACAGGCAGCGGTGGCATCAAGCTCAATCCCAATATCGATATTCCGCGCACAGTTCCCCCGGGCAGTGCCATTCGCTACAGCTCAGCGTCTACCTCGTCGCCACTGGTGGCATTGACGTTTGATGATGGTCCGCATCCCAGTCACACGCCCCGGTTGCTGGATATTCTGGCACGGCGTAACGTGAAGGCCACGTTCTTCGTGGTGGGTAGCCGCGTGCAGAGTTATCCGCATATCGTTGCGCGCATGATTCGCGAGGGACATGAAGTGGCCAATCACACGTGGAGCCACCCCGATTTGACCAAGTTGTCGGATGAGCAGACACGCAGTGAACTGCAGAGAACCGCGCATGCCATTTTCGAGGCTTCCGGGATCTATCCGCGGACCTACCGCCCCCCGTATGGGGCGATTACCGAGCGGCATTGCCGTTGGATTCATAGCGAGTTCGGTTATCCGACGGTGCTCTGGAATGTGGACCCGAAGGACTGGCAGAAGCCGGGCCCTTCGGTGGTCTCCAGTCGCTTGGTTGCGGGAGCTCGCAAGGGAGCCATTCTGCTGGCCCATGATATTCACGCAGGCACAGTCAGCGCGATACCCAGTACGCTTGATCAGTTGCTCGCCCGGGGATATCGCTTTGTCACTGTGACGCAATTAATCAATACCGCGACATTCGGATCACCAGCGTCCGCAGGGCAAAGCGCAGAGGAAGACGGGCTTGCCGGGGGTGCTCCGCCGGTCAACGCGGTGGGTGATGGCGGTGACGACGTCACCAGTAAGACGGAACTGGAATTGTTGCCGCAATCCCTGCAGGTAGATACTGCAACGGAGGATGCCGGTTTCGATGTGCAGGGTATTGTCGTCGATCCGGCGCAGAGCGAGCAGATTGTGCCGGTGGTAGAGCAGCTCGACCTGATTGTTCCGGGGGCTGATGGAAATACTGGGTTTCAGCTGCCTGAAGGGCAGTCCGGGTTCTAGGTGGGTGACAGATCGGTGTAAGGATCCCTGTGGCCGCGGCGCGGTTGGTCGGACCTGGTGGTTCTCTCCGAACCGGTCGGTGCGGGGTTGCCTGCGGATCGGCGCGACTGGCAGGGAGTGCCTGCAGTGGAGGATTCCATGAGTGTGCCGGCAGGCAGCACGCGGCATGCGGTCCGGGAGTCTGTCGGAAAGGGCATGTTGCTTCTCTTTGGCATTGTGGTTGGTGCCTCGCTCAGTTGCATGATTCTTCGCTGCCTGGCGTGGCGATCGGGCCTTGTCGATCGGGAGGTTCGTTACGAGAGCGAGATCGCTATCTGGCGTCCGGATGCCGAGCTCGGTTTCGCCAATGCGCGCAATTTTTCCGGCACTTGTCACGGGATTGTTCGTGCGAGGACTGACCGGGACGGGTTTCGTGGTGGCGCGCCGGTGTCCCGCATTCGTATTCCGGGGTCATTGCGGATCATGGGGCTGGGGGATTCTGTGATGTGGGGGACCGGTGTCGACGAGGAGCAGGCGCTGCTCGGCATCTTGCGATCGCGACTGCGCCGGGTTGCGCCCTCGTCGGAAGTGATCAATGCCGGAGTCGTCGGATATTCGACGTTGCAGGAGGCGCTCCTGCTCGAGCGGCTGCTGCCCGAGTTCTCGCCGGATGTCGTGCTGGTGAACTTCTGTGAGAATGATCTGCTGCCGACAGAGGATCCGTATCGCTCGATGAGGGATCTCCACCTGCGCTATCTGCGGGCGCGCTCAGCCGGTTCGGTGTCGTTGCGGGCTGGTGCCGGGCGCGAGGCGCTGGAGGAACTGCTGCAGGTGTTCGCGTCATCCGGCTCGGTGCATGAGGCCTTGACGCAATCCTCGGCCGGGTGCCGCGCGCTGGCATTCAGGATGCTGCTCGAGTTACCGATCAGGCGGATGGCAAGGCTGGCGAGGACAGCACAATCCGAACTGGTGTTTCTGCTGATTCCTCCGCGGGATGGCGGAAAGTTCTACCACCAGATCGTCCCGATCGTGCGGCAGGTGCTCGACGAGGAAGCAGTGGCATGTATCGACGTCGCCCCGGAACTACTCGAGAGCGCGCCGATTTTAATGACCATGGCCCGGCAGGACCCAGCCTTTTCGGCGCGAGTGACGATGCTTGGGCACAAATGGTTGCCCGACTTGCGTGCTATCCAGCTGGTGTGGCGCAACCAGGCTATGCACCGGAAGAGCAATTACATCGATCGCATCCATCCGTCCCGCAAGGGCAATGCGATCATCGCCGGGTGCATCTTCCGCTATCTAGCGGAAACTGGCAGGGTGCCGGCAGATGCGGGAAATCGCCCCGGTGAGCGCTGAGCAAGGGTGATGGTCAGGGCGCCGGGCGCACTTCGTGGTGGAGCAACCAGGCCTTGCGGCCCGCGCCGCCCAGGTAGCCGCCGGGAGAGCCGTTGGCGCTGATCACGCGGTGGCATGGGACGACGACCGGCAGAGGATTGCGTGCGCAGGCGGCACCCACGGCTCGCGCCGCCCGCGGTCGCTCGATGCGGCTTGCCAGTTGCTGATAGGACAGTGTGGCGCCTGGCGCAATCGTTCCGATGGCGTTCCAGGTTTCCCGTTGGAATCGAGTTCCCGCCGAATCGAGGGGGAGCTCGAAGCGCATGCGCTGACCGGAAAAGTATTCGTCGAGCTGTGCCACTGCCAGCTCGATGATGCGCCGAGCGCGCGCGGAATCGGATCGGGAACCTTGGTCGGGCGTGCATGGCATGCTATCCGGACAGAACGTCAGACTGCGAAGACCTGATTGCGAGGCGGCAAGCAGCAGGATGCCGAGCGGGCTCGGGTGGATGCCGACTGCGGTATGCGCTCTCGAGTGGGAGGACACGGTGATGAGGCTATATCGGCTCATCATGATCTGGCAAGCGGCAGGGTCCGCGCGGCAGAGGGGTTCGATTCTGCGTTGATATTTTTTGACGAGTGCACGACGACAACCGATACTGGGTTCGACATACCGGAAGGGCGCATCAGTGGGTCAGCTCCGGGTCCAGACGGAACAAACTCAATTTTGTAGTATTTTCCTGCGGTGTACGACAAACGTGGCGTCAAATGCTCCGAACCGTTACTCACGTAAGGGAGGCAAACGCAGGGTGATTGATGTCAGGCCTTGATTGGAGGGCAGATGTGATCACGGCGGCCACCCACCTGGTTCTTACGGGTACGTGGGCTCGGCGTCACAAACGGCACATGTGGGAATTATTCAACCCCAAGGGGAGACACGAACCGTGTTATCCTCTTGGGGTTTTCCATTTGTTTAAGAAGAAGTCGCATTGCGATTTTCCGCGCAGACGGGTATTCTGTGAATGTGTTTCCCAACTATCTGCGTGTATGAGAACAAGGGCCAGAGACGGGCAGAGCGCTCGAGCCAATCGTCATGCTGCCACCGGAGCCGCTGGCGAGCAACGCATCGCGCACCTCGACGAGGAGGGGCTCTATCGCAAGGTCGCGCAGGCGGGGCAAGGGGCATTGGTCCTGGTGCTCGACGGGGTGAAGGACCCGCACAACCTCGGGGCTTGTCTACGCACGGCTGATGCCGCTGGTGCGCTTGCGGTCCTGGTGCCCAAAGATCGTGCCTGCCCGGTAACTGAAACCGTGGTGCGCGTTGCCTGCGGAGCAGCGGCCGTGGTCCCCGTCGTGCGTGCCACCAACCTCGCGCGGGCACTCAAGCGACTCCAGGAGGCCGGACTTTGGCTGGTGGGCACGGCTGATGAAGTCGAAGTGTCGCTCTACGAGATCGATTTTACCGGGCCGATCGGTCTTGTCATGGGAGCGGAGGAGAAGGGCTTGCGGCGACTTACCCGGGAGGGATGTGATCACCTGGTCCGGATTCCGATGGCGGGCTCGGTCGATTGTTTGAACGTGTCGGTGGCCGCCGGCGTCTGTCTTTTCGAGGCGCTGCGACAGCGGGCGGCCGGTGACTCCTTCGCCCCGGGATAATCGGGTGAACCTCCGCTTTACATTTCGCGGTGGGTAACCCATATTCTGCCCCGCCTGAAGCCAGGAGATTCCTCCCATGTCTATTGTTATCAGCTTTCTCACCATCGTCATGGTGGTCGTCTGTCTTCTTATCGTGCTGTTGGTATTGATGCAGCGCCCGAAACAGGAGGGCCTTGGCGCGGCATTCGGTGGCGGCATGACCGACCAGATGTTCGGTGCCCAGACCTCTAATGTCCTGCAGCGTGGAACCGTCTGGCTGGCGATCGCCTTCTTCGTTATCTCGATGCTGTTGTCCATCCTGATTTCCAAGCAGAACAAGAAGGATGAGAGCCTTGGAGCGGATCTCGGAGCCGGTGGGACATCCGCGTTGCCGGAGGAGTCACCGCTCGCGGATGTGCAGGCCGTGCCAGGAGAGGCTGCCGGAATGGAATTTCCCGCCCTGGTGCCTGAGACCGCGCCTGTGGTCACTCCCGAGGCCCCGGCGCAAACAGCCGGGCAACCTGAAGCAGCAGCACCCGCCCCGGCACCTGCGGCGAAGGAAGCAGCCCCGGTGCCCGCTCCTGCCCCGGCCGCTGAACCAAACCCGGAGCAGGCCCCGGCACCCGAAGCGACTCCTTCCGCCCGGAAGCAGGCTGCCCCGGCCGCTCCGGCAGCGGGTTCATAATGCGTGCGCAACAGGTGCTTCACGGCTAGGCTTGGCAGGACATTCCGCATGTCCGAAGCCGTTTATCAGTCCGTTGTATTTCGCATCCTTGTCGGTGCACTGTGCCTGTCGCTGTGTGGCTGCGGCAGGCAGCGCGGTAAGCGCGCGGACCTCGTTTTCATTAATGGGGCGGAACCGGAGAGTCTCGACCCCGCGCACATTACCGCGCAGGTGGGTATGCGCGTGGCTGACAGCCTGTTCGAGGGGCTCATCCGGCTCGACAAGGATGGCCGGCCGGTGCCGGGAATGGCCGAGTCCTGGGACATTTCCGAGGATGGCCTGCGCTATACCTTTCACCTGCGTCCGCAGGCGCGGTGGGATGGTGGCGATTCCTTCACCGCGGCAGACATCGTCGATTCATGGCGGCGCGTGCTCGAGCCGGCAACCGCATCGCCTTACTGTGCCCAGCTCTACCCGGTGCGTGGCGCCCGTGCATTCAATGAAGGGCGGAACACTGATTTTTCGCGGGTCGGCGTGAAGGCGGCGGATGCGCGCACCGTGGTGGTCGAGTTGGAGAGCCCGACTCCATACTTTCTTGATCTGTGTGCATTCATCACGCTGGCGCCGGTGCATCGGCCGACTCTGGAAGCACATGGTGACCGCTGGACGAAACCCGGCAACCTGCTGGGCAACGGACCTTATCGACTGGTCGAGTGGCGGCTCAATGACCGCATCCGCCTGGAAAAAAATCCGTTCTACTGGGATGCTGCCAACGTGGCTCTGGCCACCATCGATATCATGCCGGTGGGAGAGCCCAATACCGCGATGAATTTCTTCCTTACTGGCGCGGTCGACCTGATCATGGACAAGGGGATGATCCCCAACACCATGGTCGATGTCTTGCGCGAGAAACCGTATTTCCACGGCGACGATTTTCTCGGCACGTATTTTCTGCGCTTCAATGTGACCAAGTCGCCATTCGATGATGCGCGGGTCCGCCGTGCCTTCGCCATGGCGATTGATCGTCGCCGCATCGTAGAGAAAATCACCCGGCTGGGTGAGCGCGTTGCCGCCAGCCTGGTGCCACCCGGAACCGGAGACGACTACCAGCCGCCGGCAAGCACGGCGGGTTTCGATCCCGCGGCTGCCCGCGCCGCGCTGGCCGCGGCCGGATTCCCCGATGGCAAGGGCTTCCCGCTCATCGAGTACCTGTACATGGCCAAGAGCGTCGAGACCCACATCGCCGTCGAGTTGCAGAGCATGTGGAGCCGCCACCTCGGGGTCAACGTGGCGCTCACCAAGCAGGAAGCGAAGGTCTACTACGCCTCGATGGGAGAACTCTCCTACGATATCTGCCGTTCCAGCTGGGTGGGGGATTACAATGATCCGAATACCTTCATCGAGATGTTCGTCACCGGAGGCGGCAACAACCGCACCGGCTACGCCAGTGCCCGCTTCGACGCCCTGGTCGACGCGGCCGCCCGCGAACCGGACCCGAAGCGTCGTTACGCCATCTTCCGCGAGGCCGAGCAGCGGCTCATCTCGGAGGATGCCGTTATCGCCCCGATCTACCATTACGTCGGCGTGCAGTTCTACTACCGCGACCGCCTCGGCGGTCTCGAGGCCAACCTTATCGACGTGCACCCCTTCCGCGAAATGTACTGGAAGGATGGCAGCGTGGGACGGGTCGACTGAGGACGTCGGGTTGCGGGCTCCAGGCTGCATAGCGGTGTATGCCTTATCGGCAGGGCGCGTCTTTGCCTCGCCACCAACTTCCCCTTGCGTTCCGGGTTGCTTTCGGGCTTGGTTGCCGCCCGCGGATTTTCGCCCCCTTTAAACCAGCCAGCCACCAGAACGCATGCCAGATAATTCAAGCACCGACCCGGCCCGCATGGAGAAAATCGTCAGCCTGTGCAAGCGCAAGGGCTTCGTGTTCCAATCGGCGGAAATCTACGGCGGACTCAACGGGTGCTGGGATTACGGC
>JBDQJG010000019.1:0-28174 GCA_040263955.1 Verrucomicrobiales bacterium | reverse complement strand
GCAGCGTGGGATCAACTGGCTGAACGAGTCGCGTGGTTGCGTGAGAAGGCTGGCTTGCCATCATGCCTGTCTGCCGTGGGAGTGGATGCGCGGTTGTTCGTAGAGATGTCGGGTGAAGCGGCTCGGCAATGGACGGCCGGTTTCAATCCCCGAGAGGCGATCATTGGCGAACTCGAGGCAATTTATCACGCCGCTCATGAGGACGGTGGCAGGTGAGTGTGGGTGGGGTCTGTGCAGAGATTGCCACTTGAGAGGCCAGGCCGGCGCGGACACTTTTGCCGCTTCATAAAAGAGCAGTGGCGCTAAGACTCCAAGCGGTTCATGGTAGCAAGGGAGAATTTTAGAAACTGTTATCATGGAATTGTTTTTGGATTTTATTCGCTTTCCGTTCGTTTGGGGTCTCGGTATCGGCCTGGCATTGATGCTGTTGGCCATGTGGTCACATTTTAAGACCAGGCGCGAGTTCTCGCGATTCCGGCGGCATCTCAGCGACAAGCTCGAGCTCGAGGCGAAGCAATACGAGTTGGTGCGCAAGGAGAAAGAGAAGCTGGCGAAGGAGAACGAGAATCTGCGCATGCAGGTGGCGACCCTCAATGAGAACCCGGATAATAAGATTCTCAGGGAAGTGGAGATTCTTGCGCGTGCCGAGCGGCAGTTGATGATCAGTGCGCCGGGATTCGGGGCCGCCTGGGAGACAGCCAAGGCACATGCGGTGGATGAAATCCAGGCGGAAGAGCAGGGCAAGTCACTGCCCAAGCGAATTTTCCGCAAGTTTTTCAGTACTCCAGGCAATCGCGAGATGGTTGCTGCATTGCCGTCATCCGCCGAGATCGGTTTTCAGGAGGGGCAGAAGTAAAGGCGATCGCTCGTGCTTGTTGTCGGCGGGCCTGCGCGTCAGCCGGGCTGCACAGGTTGTCTACGCGGCATCGGGTTGTTGCAAGCAATGCGGAGCGATCACAGTCTTGTTCTTCCTGCGGGTGCATTCGGCGCGTATGTGTTCGATTGTGATGGGACACTGGTCGATTCCATGCCTCTGCATTTTGAGGCGTGGAACACCGGCCTGAGTGCGGCCGGAGCGCTGTTTCGCCTCGAGGAGGAGGATTTCTACGGCTGGGCAGGCATCCAGGAGGCGACCATTGTCGGAATGCTTAACGAGCGGCATGGCAGCGAGGTCGATCCGCAAGCAGTGATGGTTGCCAAGCATGCCGCCTTCGAGCGCGGGATTTCCGGGCTGCAGGCCATCGGCCCGGTGGCTGAGCTTGCCTGTTCGGCTGTGGGCAGGATAGCCATGGGTGTGGTATCAGGCAGCCCCAGGGGGCATGTGTTGGCATGTCTTGATGCGGCGGGCCTGGGTTGGTTGTGTGATGCGGTTGTGACACCGGAGGATGTGGATCCCGGTCGAGGAAAGCCGCACCCTGACATGTTTCTTCTCCAGGCTGAGCGGCTCGGCGTTAGGCCTGCGGAGTGCCTGGTCTTCGAAGATGGTCAGAGTGGCATCGATGCTGCGCACGCGGCCGGCATGCAGACAGTCTTCGTCTCGAGGAATTGTCGATAGCGAAGCGTGTGCGCGGGAGTTGGAGTGGCACCGTGGTCTTGCTTGATCGCCGCTAGAGTGGTTCGGTTCAGACCTGCTCATTGGAGAGCGGGCCGCCGGCGGTGAGGGCGGCGCGGGCATTCTCCTCGGCGTTGGTCTTCTCCAGATAATAGTCGTAACCACCATCGTACTTGCTGATCTGACCGGCGGAGATGTGCAGTACTTTGGTAGCCAGCTGCTTGATGAAGTAGACGTCGTGCGAGATGAACACCAGCGTGCCGGCGTAATTCTTCAACGCGATGATCAGTGCCTCGATGCTTACCAGGTCCAGGTGCGTGGTCGGCTCGTCCATGAGCAGCAGGTTGGGCGGGTCGACGAGAAATTTAACCAGGTTGAGTCGGCTTTTCTCTCCGCCAGAGAGAACTTCCACTTTCTTGAACACGTCGTCCTTGCGGAACAGGAAGGAACCGAGGATACCGCGTGCCTCATCCTCCCGGATCTCGGGATTGGCATCGAGCACTTCCTGGATCACGCTGTTGCCCGCCTTCATCATTTCCGAGCGGTGTTGGGAAAAATAACCGATGCGACAGTTGTGCCCTTCGGTGCGGGTTCCCTCGGTGGGTTCGAGAACGCCGGCCAGCAGCTTGAGGAGAGTTGATTTGCCGGCACCATTGGGTCCGACCAGCACGATGCGCTCGCTACGCTCGATGAACAGGTCGAGGTTGTCGTAGACCTTGACGTTTGATCCGGGATAGGAAAATCCGGACTTCTCCAGCGTGATGACGCGTTGGCCCGAGCGCTGCGGCTGGGGAAACTGGATCCGGAAGACCTTACGCGGTGCCTTCGGCTTGGGCAGTCGCTCGACTTTCTCGAGTTGCTTGATCCGGCTCTGGACCTGGGCGGCCTTGGAACCGACATTGCGGAACCGATCGATGAATGACTGGGTTTCGGAGAGCTGCTTCTGTTGGTTTTTCCATGCAGCGTGCTGCTGCTCGAAGCGCTTGCGGCGATCGGCGAGGAACTTGGAGTAGTTGCCCTTGTAGGGGGACATGACCTGGTTGTCGATCTCCAGTATGGTATCGACAACCCGATCCATGAAATCCCGGTCGTGCGAAATCATCAGGACCGCGCCTTCGTAGTTTCTCAGGTGTTCCTCGAACCACCAGAGTGAGTGCAGGTCGAGGTGATTGGTGGGCTCATCCAGCATGAGCAGGTCAGGCTCGAGGACGAGAATGCGGGCGAGGTGGGCCCTCATGATCCAGCCCCCGGACAATTCCTTTGCCGGTCGCTCCCAATCGCTTTTCCGGTAGCCCAGTCCCCGCAACATCGTCTGGGCTTTTGCCTCGGTCGCAGGGTCGGTGAGGATATCGTATTCAGTCTGAACCTCGAAGTATTTCGGGTCATCGTAGCTGCCCTCCTCCTCGTGCTTCTTGAGCTCGGCCTCGACCTCTTGGAGTCGGCCAGCTCTTCCGAGTGCGATGTCCAGAGCGGTTTCATCTGCGATCGGCGCCGATTCCTGCGCCAGGAAACCCACGGTGGTCCACTCGTCCCTGCCAATGCTTCCCTCGTCGGGCTTCTCTTTTCCGAGAATAAGACCGAAGAGTGTTGATTTGCCTGCGCCATTGGGTCCGACAATCGCCGTTTTGTCGCCGCGATTGATCGTGAAGCCGACTCCCTCGAAGAGAGTTCTGCCGGCGATCGAGTAGGTGACGTCCTTGCAGGTGAGCATCGCGTGTCGGGGGGTGCGTCCCGGGAATCGGCACCGTCCCGACTTGGCGGCCCGAGGCAAGGGTAAAAGTCGAGCACCGGGCGAGAAAACCGGGGTGGATACGAGGGCGCCGTATGCGCAGCTTACTCGATTTCCCGGGATTCGCCGTGTTCGGTCAGGTGGCGGAGCGCCTGCGAAAGGTAACAAGCAGCCGATGCCGCAGTGAACACACCTGCCACGACGATGAGGATCTCGCCGGCGCGCGCTTCAAAGCGCAGCATGATCCAGCTGCATGCAACCATCTGGAAGAAGGTGGCGAATTTTCCGGTCCAGTGAGGAACGAGTTCCACCTTGCGGGTGATGTGATTGATGCACAGGGCGAGCACGACCGCGACCAGATCGCGCCCGATGACCAGCATAGGAAACCAGAGCGGAAAAGCCTCCGGCCATGACAATGAGAGCGTGAGAATGGCACTGACCAGCAATGCTTTGTCCGCGATGGGGTCGAGAATGCTGCCCAGCCGGGACCTCTGGTTCAGGGAGCGGGCAACGATGCCATCGACCGCGTCGCTGACGGAAGCGAGGATGAAAACGCCGATAGCCGCCAGCCTCCATGCCTCTTTGGGTGCTCCGTCGCGCACCGAGACGCCATAGACGGCCGCCAACCACACGAAGACGGGAATCGCCACGATACGGCCGATGGTGATCTTGGTGGCAAGTGTCAGTGACATGGAAGGGGATCAGAGCAAGAAAAGGGCAAGAGCTCTGGCGTCAATCATACCACCGGGCAGCTCTTCACCAATGCAAATTGTGGATTTGGCAGGGGATGAAGTTTCCAAGCCGGAATCTCCGGCGGATCGTGGTTCCTCTCCATGGCCTGGCAAACGGGCTGGCCGGGATCAGCGCGCAAGCCGCGCATGGGAGAGCGAGAGACACGGAGTCCGACGGCAATCCGGGCATTCCATTCGACGAACTTGCTGTCTCCTGATAGATCGTTTTCTGGCAGGGCGTGAAGGGTTTTTATGAGGCGGCCTCTTGAAAAGAGCTTGCCATTGGCAGCTGCAGAGCCTACGCCACGCGCCCCACCAAGTCGCCCGCAATTCCGCATCTGACTGCTTATTCCCAGCCCGAAGCTCATGATTTTCAACCTGCTTGCCCGCCGCCGAACCTCCGCCAAAAATGATATTCTCTCCGGCCTCACCGTTTCGCTGGCTCTCGTTCCGGAGGCGATCGCCTTCTCGTTCATCGCCGGGGTCGATCCGACGGTGGGCCTCTGGTCGGCTGTCTTCCTCGGCCTGATCACTTCGGTGTGCGGTGGCAGGCCCGGTATGATCTCGGGGGCGACCGGTGCGATCGCCGTGGTGGTGGCCAAGGTTGTCGAGCAGGGAGCAGCGGTCGGCGCGGCACGGGGCATCGACGATCTCGGCATGCAGTATCTTTTCGCCACCCTGATGCTGGCTGGCGTGATACAGTTGTTGGTGGGCTTGGCCGGACTCGGCAGGTTTATCCGCCTTGTGCCCCACCCGGTGATGATGGGTTTCGTCAATGGCCTGGCCATCGTCATCCTGATGTCGCAGTTCGATTCGCTGCGGGACCGTGCCGGCAATTGGCTGCCTCCGGGTGAGCTTGGGACGATGCTCAGTCTCGCCGTCCTGACCATGGCAGTGATCTATTTTCTGCCGAAGCTCACCCGGGCTGTGCCTTCCATCCTGGTGGCTATCCTCGGTGTCGGCTGCCTGAGTTTCTTTGGCTTCGTCGATACCAAGACAGTCTCGGATGTACTGCTGGAGGGGACGGGGAGCGGTGACTTGAAAGGTTCCTTTCCCGTGCCGGGATGGCCTGCCGACATCTTGTGGAACCAGGAGACCGTGTTGCTCATCGGCGGGGTCGCACTGACCGCGGCCATGGTCGGACTCATCGAATCCTTGATGACCCTGCAACTGATCGATGATCTCACCGATACCCGCGGACAGGGCAATCGCGAATGTCTTGCCCAGGGGGGGGCGAATTTCCTCTCCGGGCTGTTTGGTGGCATGGGCGGTTGCGCGATGATCGGGCAGTCGTTGATCAACATCAAGTCGGGTGGTCGCGGCAGGCTTTCCGGCATCGTGGCCGCAGTCGCTCTGGCTCTGTTTATCCTGTTCGGGGGCAAGATCATCGGGCAGATTCCGGTGGCAGCTCTCGTCGGCGTGATGTTCATGGTGGTGATCGGGACCTTCGAGTGGGCTACCTTCAGGACCTTCGGCAAGGTGCCAGCCTCCGAGATCTTCGTCATTCTCGCAGTCACCCTGATCACGGTGTTCTTGCACAATCTCGCCCTGGCGGTGTTCGTCGGAGTCATTCTCAGTGCGTTGGTTTTCGCTTGGGAGAGTGCGCGCCACGTGCGCCTGATGCCTGTCGACCTTGATGACGGCACGCGCGTCTACAACCTGCATGGAGTCTTGTATTTCGGCTCGGTGCGGGAATTTTCCGAACGCTTGACCCCGGCCCGCGATCCCGACGAAATCATCATCGATTTCAAGGACGCGCGGGTCTGCGATTACTCCAGTCTCGAGGTACTCAATTCACTCACCGAACGCTATCGCAAGGCCGGCAAGCGTGTCCGCCTGCGTCACCTCAGCCCGGAATGCCGCAAGATGATTACCACGGCGGGGAATCTTGTCGAGGTGGAGGTCGCTGAGGATGATCCGCATTACACGGTGGCCCGTATTTAGGCCGTCTTGCTCGCGGTTGTTCCCATGGCCAGGGTCATGGCGGCAAAATCACCGATATGCTCGCCGAGTCTGGAGGGAACGATCCGACAGGCCGATCGGGTGGCGGGCATCGCTTCGCGGCTGAGCGCAGTTTCCATGGGAGCTCGAAGAAATTGTTCACAGCGGGCAAAGATCGATCCGATCACCACCATCTCGAGATTGAGCAGGTCGATGAGGATGCCCAGGCCCTCGCCGAGTCGGGTGCCTGCCTGACAGAGAATTTGCTGGCAAAGCGCATCTCCGGACCGCGCTCCCTTCGCGACATCAAGAGTCGATGCTCCGGATTTGAGGCAGGTAGGGCTGGACGCGGCGAAACTGCCGAGTTCCGCCTCGGCAAGTGCGGCAATCCCGGCGCCCGATGCAAAGCCCTCGAGGCATCCGGGTTTTCCGCGCACCGGTGGCCCGTCTTCGGCCACGCGCATCGCACCGATCTCTCCTGCCAGGTTGGTGGCGCCACGGTAGAGACGACCATCAAGAATCAGCCCGGCCCCCAGGCCGGTACCGAAGGTCAAGAAGGCGATATGTCGCAGGCCTTCAGCGGCTCCGAAATGCCATTCCGCAAGGGCGCAGGCATTGGCGTCATTGTCGGCGGCTACCGGCAGCGCGAGGCCGCTCTCGACCTCGGCGACGATGGGAAATCCGGTCCATCCCGGCAGGTGGGGAGCCTCGCCGAAGCATCCTTCGGCGGGATTGAACATTGCTCCGATCGAGATGCCGATGCGTGCTGGTTGAGGGTGCGATGCGCTTGGCTGGAGAAATCTTTGGCCAAGGGCGATCATCTCTTTGACGGCTGCCTGCGGGCCGCGCTCGGGTCGAGTCGGGAAGACTGTTTTTTCCATGATGCCTTCCTCCGGTGAGCCGATTGAGACAGCTGTCTTGGTGCCGCCTATGTCGATTCCGAGGTAGCATGGGTTCATGCAGTGTAGTTTTCCGCAGGATTCTACCCGGCATCAAGCACTCGATGCTAGAGAGATCTCCGGGTTGATTGCGGCGTGCGTAGCGGCGATCTGGTATGGCAGCCATGGATCTTCCCATTCGTCCCCGTCGCAATCGCCGGTCGCCGGCTATCCGTTCCCTTGTTCGGGAGACCTCCCTCGAGGTCGATCATCTCATCTACCCGCTGTTCCTGCATGAAAGCCAGGAAGATCAACCGATCGAGTCGATGCCCGGGTGCACGCGCTGGAGCATACCAGGCTTGTTGCGGGAGATCGGCGAGGCGCGGCAGCATGGGATCGGTGCCGTGGCTCTCTTTCCCGCCATCGACGAGGCGCTCAAGAATTCGAGTGCCGAAGAATGTCAGAATGACGAGGGGCTTGTGCCGCGAGCCATTCGGGCCATCCGGGAGGCCTATCCGGAAATCTGCGTGATTACCGACGTGGCTCTTGATCCATACAATTCCGATGGGCACGACGGTATTGTGCGCCGTGACGTCGACGGTCGGCTGGAAGTTCTCAATGACGAGACCATCGAGGTTCTGTGTCGACAGGCGCTGTGCCATGCCCGCGCCGGAGCGGACATCGTCGCTCCCAGCGACATGATGGACGGCAGAGTGGGAGCCTTGCGGACGGCACTCGATGGGGCCGGCTTCCAGCAGACCGGTATCATGGCCTACAGTGCGAAGTATGCGTCTGCCTATTATGGCCCGTTCCGGGGTGCCCTTGACTCGGCGCCCAAGGAAGGAGACAAGCGAACCTACCAGATGGATCCGGGCAATGTTCGCGAAGCGGTGCGCGAAGCGCGCCTGGATGCTGCTGAGGGCGCTGACATCGTGATGGTCAAGCCGGCCGGGCCCTGCCAGGACGTTATTGCGCGGGTCCGCGAGGCGGTTGATCTGCCGGTCGCAGCCTACCAGGTCAGTGGTGAATACCTGATGATCAAGTCGGCTGCTGCCGCCGGTTGGATCGATGAGGATGCGGTGATTCTCGAGTCGCTTACCGGCATCCGTCGGGCTGGTGCCGACATGGTGCTGACGTATTTTGCCAAACGTGTCGGTGAACTGTCAGGGTAGCACGAAAAGCTCAATTGCGAGGATTGTCCTGGTGTGGAGAGCCGGTGTGAGGTGGCCCTGAGCCAGCTGTTTACGGCATTGTTGATTCGGTTGTGAATAACTTGGCGAATTCCTTGCTCGCAGGGCTCCTGCGCAGAATCGCAGTTGCGCGGTTGGGTTTTTCTCGGAGAGCCGGTAGAACGGAGCATGATGTGCAGAGGCAATGCTGCAGACGAGTTTTCTGGGGCGTAAATTTACGAATCAGATCGTTGATTATGAGGTAATTGCACGTGATTCTGAAGCTCGATAAATGGCCCCTCGGAGGGAACGTCTGGCAATGAATTCATGGTAAGTGAGGATCCCACGTTGTGGATCGGATTCGAGGGGATACGGGGTCGGCAGGTTCCCCTATGTGAATAAGTTGTGGATAAGACTGGGAAAAACGTTCAAAGCCGGCGATTGACAGGCGGTTCGGCCGGATTCCGGGCGAGTCTTCCATTTCACAAGTTGTATTCTGCACTTTATAAAGCTCTGATCTTTTTGTAATGGTAGGAATCGGGTTAAGCGTCTAATAGTGAAAGCAGCCCAACGGGGAGAGCGCTGGTAATCATGGAAGTCGAAGCGATCATTTGGTTTGTATGCGGACTGGTATTGATCTTGTCCGAATTTTTTCTACCTGGAATCATACTGGTTTTTTTCGGGATGGCGGCGGTGATCGTCTCCCTGATGACCTGGGGAGGTTGGCTTGGTTCGTTTGCCGGACAGCTTACGGTTTTTGTGGTGTGCTCTTTGGTCCTGCTTTTTGGTCTGCGCAAATTTTTCAAAAACTGGTTTGTCGGGCGCAGCGCAGACGTGGCCAGCAGGGAGGGAGAGGTCGATCGGGATGAATTTCGTGGCAGGGAGGCACGTGTAGTGGAAGCAATTCCGGCGGGAGGATATGGCAAAGTCGAGCTCAAGGGAGCCAACTGGCGAGCGACTTGCGATGAGGCGCTCGCAGGGGGCGCCCTGGCGGAGGTGATCAAGCGCGATGGATTGACTTTTCACGTACGAGGCAAAACGTGAGTATTCCCGCATTGCCCGGGCGCTGGTGAACGAGACGTTGACCGAATCCCGGGTTCCGCTTTTGCTGCCAGCAGAACATCGAGTTAATCAACAATACGAAAACACACTACCAAGATCATGATGCATTGTAACCTTGCCGACATTCTTGCTACTGGGAACAGCAGCCAGGCCTTCCTGGTTCTTCTCGCCACCGGCATTGCTGTTCTCGTGGTTGTTGCACTCGTAAAAACCGCAAAGATCGTCCCGCAGCGGCAGGCCTTCGTGATCGAGCGCCTGGGCAAATACAGTCGTACACTGGACGCCGGTTTCCATATCCTGATTCCGTTTCTCGACCGGGTCGCCTACAAGCACTCGCTCAAGGAAGTAGCTCTCGATGTGCCCTCGCAGATCTGCATCACGCGGGACAATATCGCTATCGAGATCGACGGCGTTCTTTACATGCAGGTTTTAGACCCGAAGAATGCCAGTTACGGAATCGAGAATTACCGCTACGCGGCAACGCAGCTGGCCCAGACCACCTTGCGTTCTGAGATCGGCAAGCTTGATCTCGACCAGACTTTCGAGGAGCGAGAAGCAATCAATGCCAACATCATCAACGCCTTGGACAAGGCTTCTGAACCGTGGGGCCTGAAGATCACCCGTTACGAGATTTCCAACATCAATCCGCCGCAGTCGGTCAAGGATGCTTTGGAAAAGCAGATGCGGGCTGAGCGTGAGCGCCGTGCCGTGGTGGCGCAGTCGGAAGGTGAGCGGGAGCGCCAGATCAATGTGGCCGAGGGCAAAAAGCAGGAGGTGATCAAGAATTCCGAGGCCGAGAAGCAGCGCCAGATCAACGAGGCCGAGGGGCGCGCGCAGGAGATCGAGTTGGTGGCCCATGCGACGGCATCGGGGCTGCGCCAGATTGCCGAGGCGATCCAGGCGCCGGGTGGCGCGGAGGCCATGAATCTGCGCATTGCCGAGCAGTACGTGGCGCAGTTCGGTAATCTCGCCAAGGAGAACAACACGATCATCCTGCCCTCCAATCTGGCGGATGTCGGGGGCACGGTCGCTGGACTGGCCAAAGTCCTCAAGGGCATGCAGCCGGGTTCTCAGGCAGGTGCGGTGACCCGGCCGGTTGAGGGAGGCTTACTCTGACTTCGTGCGGACTTCAGTCGATGAAGTCGGCCAGCTCGGTCTCGTTGAGGGTGCGGATTTTTGTGCGCAAAGAGTTCGGAACGGGCGCGGATTGAACCGCACCGGTGTGGCTTTCCATGTGGACGTGCGCTGCGACAATTTTTCCGCGCGCACAGAGCGTGTGCTGCTTCGCAACCAGAAAGCGATAGTGAATGGACCGCTGGCCGATGCGCTCGACCCCGAGGGTCACGGCGAAACGGTCCTCGAAGCGCAGTGGAGAAAGGTAGTCGAACGAAGCGTGTACCCGAGGCCATCCGGTCCGGGAGCCGGGTGTGGTCAACGCTGGGTCCGTTTCGCCCGAGGGCTCAGCGGCCACCGAGAGTCCCAGCGAACGCAGGAACGCATGCTCGGTGCGCTCAGCATAGAGAAAGAAAGTCGCAAAGTGCGTGAGCCCCGCGGCGTCGGTGTCGGCGAACTCGACAATCATTTCCTTGCGGAAGGTGGCAACCATGGGGGACATTCAGGTTGTTCGGGCGTGCGTTCAATGGCGAAAATGTGCCGCCTTTTTTGATTGAAACCGCGTGTGCTCAATAGCCGTATTTTATCAAGGGAAGAGCCGGGTGGTCTGGTTCGAGAATCAACCCGAAGCATGATCAATTCCAATAGCTACGAGGTGATTGTTGTGGGTGGCGGGCCCGCCGGGTCGACCGCTGCGGCTTTGCTTGCCGGCAACGGTCGGCGTGTTCTGCTGCTGGAGAAACAGAAGATGCCGCGCTACCACGTCGGCGAGTCCCTGATGCCATACTGCTGGTTCACACTTGATCGGCTCGGGTTGACCGAGCAGATGAAAGAGCACCGCTTTGTGCAGAAGTTGAGCGTGCAGTTCGTGGGGCGTGATGGCAAGGGCTCACGGCCATTCTATTTTTTTCAGCACCATGAGCACCCCTCATCTTACACATGGCAGGTCGAGCGGCAGGAATTTGACCAGATGCTTTACGAGAATGCCGCGAGCAGGGGGGCGATCCTCCGGGATCAGACCACTGTGCGGGGATTACTCAAAGAGGTTGGAGACGGGCAGCGGGTAGTCGGGGTGCGGGCCGAGAGCACGGAGGGTCAGGTGGTCGATTACCACGCCGATCTTGTGATCGATTGTTCGGGGCGGGATTGCCTGGTGGCTTCGAAAGAGGGATGGCGCCAGCGTGATCCACAGCTCAACAAGGTCGCGATATGGACGTATTATCGGGGTGCTGTGCGTGACGCGGGGCTCGCGGAAGGGTCGACCACCGTTGCCTACATACCGGAGCGCGGATGGTTCTGGTTTATTCCACTCAAGGGCGACGTGGTCAGCGTCGGGGTGGTAGCGGAGCGTGATTACCTGTACCGGGATGCGGCAACGCGTGATCCGGCGGCAATCATGGCCCGAGAGATTCCCGAGAACTCGTGGGTGCGCGATCACCTCGCCCCGGCGGAGCAGTTTGGAGAATATTGGGTAACCGGCGAGTATTCCTATCGCTCCAGTCGTTGCGCCGGTGATGGTGTGGTGCTCGCGGGAGATGCGTTCGGATTCCTTGATCCGGTATTTTCATCCGGAGTGTTTCTGGCATTGAAGAGTGGCGAAATGGTGGCGGATGCGGCGCATGCAGCGTTGGCACAGGATCGTGCTGTCCGGGCGGAGGATTTCAGGGAGTATGGGGCGTCCCTGGAGAGTCATATCGAAACCATGCGTGCAATTGTGTATGCTTTTTACGACGAGGGTTTCAATTTCGGTGAATTGATAAGGCGTTACCCGGAGGTACGGGCAGACCTGACCGATTGCCTGATCGGTAATTTGTCGCGGGATTTTACCGAATTGTTCAAGCGGGTGGCAGAGTTTGCCGACTTGCCCGACCCGATCAGTCGAAAGGAGAAGCATCCCCGGGAAATGGCGATTGAAGAGTGACCCTGTGGGCATTCCTGCGCAGGTTAGCGAGATTGTATCGTGCGGTGTGATTTTGTTGTTTGATAGGATTTCTGTGTTTGGTTTGTCCTATTGTTTTGCATGCGTGCGAGGAACTCGCTCTGTCGCGAACGTTTTTCATGAGTGATGGCTCGCCTTTCGTATCGTGTTGATGTCCTGTGTCGCCCGATTGTCCTCGGGCTGGTCGTTTCGGTTGTGTTGTGGCTGGCGGGAGCGGCGGCCGCGGAGGCTAAGCCTACCCAGGAAGAGTTCCGTAAGGCACTGAAGCTGGATGGCAGTGTGCTCGCAGATGCGGATAGTTTGCAGCTCAGTTACGCCGAAGCCGTCGACTCCGTAAGTGACGCGGTGGTCCAGATCAACAGCCTGATGCGTCCGCGGATACCGAGGCAACTGGTGCCCTATCTGGATGATCCGAGGGTCATGCGCTTCTTTCCGCAGTATGACCCGCGGCGCAATCCCGGGCAGACCGGACTGGGTTCCGGTTTCGTGGTTACCTCCGACGGCTACATCATCACCAACAACCATGTCGTTGAAGGTGCCGATGAGCTGGAGGTCATTTTCCCATCTCGGGAAGAAAGTTACCCGGCGGTGATCGTCGGCAGGGATCCGAATACCGAGGTGGCGTTGATCAAGATCGACGCGGAGAACCTGCCGGTGGCCACGCTGGCGGACAGTTCGAAGATTCGGGTTGGCGACGTCGCACTGGCAATCGGTTCACCGATGGGCTTGTCAGGGAGCGTGACTATGGGAATTGTCAGTGCCCTTGGCAGGGACACGGCAACGCTTGGTTCGGCGCGGCGCGGCAGCAGGCGCTCGGGCATTCTCGGGGATTCAGGGTATGAGAGTTTCATCCAGACCGATGCCGCCATCAACAGTGGCAATTCCGGTGGACCTCTCGTCGATGGGCTCGGCCGGGTGATCGGGGTCAATACCTTCATCTTTACCGGTGGTGCAGCCAGCGGCAACATCGGGCTCGGCTTTGCTATTCCCATCAACATGGTTTTGCGGGTCGCATGGGACCTCGCTGATGACGGCCAGGTCGAGCGCGGTTACCTCGGCATCGACATGGTTTCCCTGACCCGGGATATTGCCGAGATGGTCGGATTACCACAGCCCAATGGAGTCGTGGTGCGGGGTGTGGCCGAGGATAGTCCCGCCGAGCGCGCCGGACTGCGGCGCTCGGATATCATTCTGAGGGTGGACGGTGAGGTGGTCGAGGATCGCGAGGCCTTGCGCATGCGAATCGGCAATATGCAGCCGGGGCAGGATACCATCCTCGAAGTGCTGCGCGGGCGGCAGATTGTTGTGGTGCCGGCCCGCATCGGCAAGTCCGAGGGGGACCAGTGGGTCGAGTGAACCTGCTGGCAGTCGGTGTGACGCCACGGATTATTTGTGAAAGATTCACGCAGCGTAGCGGGTAATCAAACGGGGCATGTCCGCACGCGGGAAACCGCTGTTAACACGTTTCAGGTTCCATGATGAGGCACTCGGTTTTTGGTTTACGTTTTGAGAGATCGGTGACGGTTCTGGCAACCGCGGTTGCCGTGGTCGTGCTGTTCGCCTGCGGTGGTGCCGTCGCATCGGCGGAAGATTCTGCCGGCCATGTCGGTGAGGACGGTTTTCGGTCCCTGTTCGACGGTCAGTCGCTCGAGGGGTGGCATGGTGATCCCGAAATCTGGCGGGTGGAAAATGGCGAGATCATCGGCGAGACAAAGCCGGGGAAACCGCTGAAGCAGAATACGTTCCTGATCTGGGAGCAGGGTGAGATTGATGACTTCGAATTGCAGGTCGACTTCAAAATCTCTTCGCCGGAGGGGAATTCCGGGATCCAGGTTCGCTCGTTCCGTGTTCCGGGGCCGGAGGGGGACCCGAGCTGGCGGCTGGGAGGTTACCAGGCAGATTTCGATGCGGAAAACAGGTTCACCGGGTTGGTCTACGGGGAGAGGTATCGGGGCATGCTTGCCAAGCCGGGAGAGCGCGCGGTATTCAATGCCGGCGCCAGTAAGCCGGTGGTGACAGGAATCACCAGCGATCCGGCTGAGTTGCGCAACGTGTGCAGGAAGGGTGATTGGAACACCTACCGCGTGGTGGCCAGAGGCAACAGAATCCAGACATGGATCAACGGCACCTTGTTCGCCGAGTTGATCGACACGCATGAGTCGGCCCGGCGCAGCGGTCATCTCGGCTTCCAGGTGCATA
Organism: Verrucomicrobiales bacterium; assembly: GCA_040263955.1. Lineage (GTDB taxonomy): Bacteria > Verrucomicrobiota > Verrucomicrobiia > Verrucomicrobiales > DEV007 > CALSSN01. Next base: position 13,861 of record JBDQJG010000019.1, on the reverse strand, counting down.
GTGGCCCGCCGATGTGTATTCACTTCCGCAATGTGTTGCTGAAGCGCACGCCGCTCGAGGATCGAAAAAAGGTAGTCTTCCTGGCGGGGTATCCGAGCCACGGTCGCGGTGCGCACGAGCACAATGCCGGGTGCCTCCTGCTGGCGAATGAACTCAATGAGAATCTCGGCGGGGAATTGCTTGCCACCGTGTATCGCAATGGCTGGCCGCATGATCCGACCGCATTCCAGAATGCCGATGCTGTGGTCATGTATCTGGATGGCGGCGGAAGGCACTTCGCCAAGTTTCACCTGCGCCAACTCGATGGCTTGCACCATCGAGGAATGGGCCTGGGGGCGATCCACTACGGGGTGGAAATACCCAAAGGTGAGGGACTCGAGGAGTTCGTGAAGTGGATCGGCGGTGGTTTCGAGACGCATTGGTCGGTCAACCCGGTGTGGGATGCGAGTTTCGAGAGTTTCCCCGAGCATCCGGTCGCCAATGGAATCAATCCATTCACCCTTAAGGATGAGTGGTATTATCACATGCGGTTCCGACCGCAGATGGCGGGAGTCACGCCGATCTTGAGCGCACACCCCCCGGAGCAGACGCTGAAGCGGGGCGATGGGCCGCATTCGGGAAATCCCCATGTGCGCAAGTCGATAGCCGACGGACAGATTCAGCACCTCTGCTGGGTGGCCGAGTCGCCGGATGGCGCTGGCAGGGGGTTCGGCTTTACCGGGGGGCATTTCCACAACAACTGGCGGCATGATGATTTTCGGCGCACGCTACTCAATGCCATTACCTGGATAGCCGGTGCTGAAGTGCCAGAGAATGGGGTGCCCACTGAGACCCCGACCGATGCCGAGCTGGAGGCCAATCTCGACCCCCTTAAAGGTGGTTGAATCAGCCTCTTTGCGATTACTGGAGACCAAGCCGATGAGCCTCAAGAAAGACCTTATGAACAAACCTTCCATGTCCAGCACAGCGCATAAATCGAAGCCAGAGCCCACCCGCCGCGACGTCCTCGCCGGGGGGGCTGTCGTCGCCGGGGCCGCTATCGCCGCCTCGGCCCTTCCCGTTTCCGCCAGCGCGCAGGTCGCCGGATCTGATGAGCTGAAAGTGGGGCTGATCGGCTGTGGTGGGCGGGGACGTGGAGCTGCCGTTCAAACCCTGAGCGTGGGCAATTGCCGCCTTGTCGCCATGGCTGACGCTTTCGAGGATCGCCTGGAGCAGGCTTTCAATCACCTCCAGAGTCATGAGAAGCATCGCGCCGGGGGTGGTGACCCGTCGAAGACTTTCTCGGTCTCCGATAAGGACATGCACGCCGGGTTCGAGGGCTACAAGGACGTTATCGAGAAATCCGATCTCGTGATTCTCGCCACCCCGCCGGGATGGCGCCCGCTTCATTTCGAGGCCGCAGTCGAAGCCGGCAAGCATGCCTTTCTCGAGAAGCCGGTGGCCGTCGATGCCCCGGGCATCCGCAAGGTGCTCGCGGCTGCCAAGCAAGCTGATGAAAAAGGTCTCAAGGTCGTGGTTGGTTTGCAGCGTCGCTATGAGGATTCCTATCGTGAGGCGTATAAAAAAGCCATCGAGGAAGGTGCGATCGGCCGGCCGATCGGTGCCCAGGTCTACTGGAACGGTGGTGGCGTATGGACCAGGGAGCGCCAGGAAGGGATGACCGAGATGGAATACCAGATGCTCAACTGGTACTATTTCAATTGGCTCTGCGGTGATCACATCGCCGAGCAGCATGTGCACAACCTGGATGTGGCCAACTGGTTTCTCGGAGCCCTTCCGGTGTCCGCACAGGGCATGGGTGGTCGCGAAGTCAGAACCGGTAACAAGCACGGAGAAATCTATGACCACCACTATGTGGAACTGACCTATCCCAACGGGGTGATCGTCAATTCCCAGTGCCGGCATCAGCCGGGCTGCTTCAACCAGATCCGCGAGGAGATCCATGGTACAGCAGGGATTCTGCACCTGCGTTCCGGTAGCGCGGAGATCAAAGATCTCGATGGCAAGAGCATCTGGCGTTACCGCGCCCCGAAGACCGGAGCCGTCAATCCCTACCAGGCCGAGCACGATCATCTCCACGCCTGCATCCGCAGTGGAGAGGCGGTCAATGATGCCCATTATGGCGCGACCTCGACCATGTGTGCGGTGATCGGTCGGTATGCGACCTATTCGGGTAAGCAGATCAAGTGGGACGAGGCGATGGAGAAAGGTGCAGATCTTTTGCCTGAGAAATGGGCCTGGGATGCAGACCCGAAGGTCATGCCCAACGCGGATGGCAGTTACCCGGTAGCGGTTCCGGGTGTGTTCAATCCGTATGCTTGAGACGAGAGGAAAACGTGTCGTTCTCTAAGCGACTTCGTCGCGGCCGGGAGCCGGTCGTCTGCGATCGATAGCGGCGGGTCCGGTCGCTCGGGCTCACGCATTCTTCTGGCACTCAGGCGGGGGAGGGTTGCTCGTTGTTTTGATAGTGCGCGGGTTGGTTCGCGGAGGCGGGAGAATGGAGTTGCCATGGTTGGCGTCGGCAGTGGACGGTTGCCCATGCACGTGCGATGAATAAGAGTGCACGAGGCTGACTATGGACTTAAAAGATGCGAAAATAGCTGTCCGTGATGTGGTTGATTCACTCATCGAGGGACGAGGGGAAGCATTGCTGATTACGGCTTCGGCAAGTGGCAAGCCCCATGCGACGTGGATGGCGACCATTGCACTGCCCGATGCGGGAGGCAGGCTCATTACCATCACTTCGCCGACGAGTCGCAAGGTGACGAATATCCGCGAGAATGCTGAAGTGGAGTGGCTGTTTTCCGATGAGCCCAAGAGGTGCCTCGTCTATCTCGAGTGTGATGCCGAGGTGGTCGATGACCCGGCGGAAATCAAGCATGGGTGGGCATCCCTGCCCGACAAAGACCGGGCCTATTTTCTCAATTACATCAACAGTGGCATCGGCTTCGCGGTGATTGCCTCCAAGGTGCGCAGTGCCACTCTTGTGATTCCTCGCGCCGGGCAGTCCTATTGCTTTCAGTGGGAAGAAATTCTTGCACTGCCTTCGAGAAGCAACCTACAACCGTCAGCTGACAATGGTTGCGCAGGATCGGGCAAGGACAGCGGAGCAAAGCAGCACCAGGATACCTAAGATGCATTGTAAAATGGCATTTTATCGGACGGCACTATATCAGGAGGGGCTCTTTCTTTGTGGGGTCCGGCACATTTTTCACTGTATCCAAACACCAGAATCACCATGATCAGACGTATTCTTGTTCCCCTTGACGGTTCATCGCATGCCATGGCGGCTGTCGATTATGCCGCTACGCTGGCCCGCGCGCACCACGCCATAGTGGAAGGGATCGTGGTCATCGAGCCGCACACCAGGGATGCGATCGAGGAACGCTCTCGCACCCTTCTCGACTGGTTCAAGGATCGTTGCAATGAGATGCGCGTCTCGCATACCGAGGCCGGAGTGCAGGGTGTGCCGGCCCGTGAAATTCTTGAGGAAGCCAAGACTTATGATTTAATCGTGACCGGAAATCGCACCCATTTCCACACGCGGCACCCTGATAAGGCGGGGGACTCGCTTTCCAAAATACTCGGCGAAACCACCTGTCCTATCCTGGCAGTTCCCGATTCGCGTGCGGACAGATCGTTGCGTAAAGTGCTGGTCGCGTACGATGGCAGCCCTCATGCCTCGCATGCCCTGCGCGCGTTTGCAGCCATGGCGGAACCTTTCACCGAGCCGCAGCCAGAAATCATGATTCTGTGTGTTGAGCAGAAACAGCCGCGCGGCGATCGCCTGGTGGCCAGTGCAGCCTCTTACCTGCGTTCCTATGGGTTTGGCAATGTCAGCACCCGGGCCGAGCCGATCGGCGGAATCCTCGATATCTTCCATGAGGAGTATCGTGCGGATTGTGACCTGGTGGTATGCGGCACACACGCCAAGGGCAGTGGTTTGTATGATTTTGTCGTCGGTGGCTTCACCATGGGACTGATTGAGGATGGCCGAACGCCGATTCTTTTCGCCCAGTGACTGGGATGCGAGCAGTATGGAGTGAGCAAGACATGGCACCACAATCAGGAGGAAACCTGCATGTTGCACACCTCAGTGCAGACGGATCGGTGATCGAGATCACGATCAATGGCAAGCTTCTGAGCAGCGACAATGACAAACTGCTGCCACAACTCGAGGCGGCCATCGATGTTCACGGCACGATCCGGTTGTTGCTGCGCCTCGAGAGTTGCACTGGATTTGATATCGGGGCCGTCCTCGAGGACATCAGGTTCGAATTGCGGCATTTTATTGATTTACAGCGTGTTGCCGTTGTAGGAGATCGTCCGTGGGAGCAGTGGCTGACACGGATCGGCTCCCTGCTTCTCGCGGGTGAAGTGCGCTACTTCGATACCGCGGAGCTGGAGGAGGCACAGAGGTGGTTGCTCTCGGGAGGTGCGCCCAACCTTGATCCGGTGATTGATGCGCCGCTGGCCTCTCCATGATTTTGTGGCAGTTGGTCGATGCCCATAGTTGTTGCTCGCTTGTCTGCCATTTGATTTTCCCCAGATGAATCCGCTTTTATTCAAGCCCGCATCGGTGGCAGTGGGTCCTGCTGTCGGCGGCCCTCGGCTCGTGCATGTTGGCACGGGAAGTTCCTGCTGATTGTCGCGATACTCTGCAATTCATGGATTCTTCCATTGTTCATGCGCTCGGTGGTCTCGGGTTTTTTCTTCTCGGTATCCGTTGGCTGACGGGAGGGTTGCGTGAGCTGGCAGGTGAGCGCCTCAGGGAACACCTTGCCAAGGCATCGAGCACTCCGGTTCGAGGCGCGTTTACGGGGGCACTGGCCACGGCGGTCATCCAGTCATCCAGCGCCACGACGGTGGCCGCGGTCGGCTTTGCCGGTGCCGGTCTCATCGCCTTCGAGCAGGCACTGGGAATCATTCTCGGAGCGAATGTAGGCACGACGATTACCGGTTGGATCGTGGCCTTGGTCGGGTTCAAACTCAAGCTTGGCAGTATCTCCTACCTGTTGTTGCTGCTCGGCGCGTTGCTGCACCTGGTGGCGGGAAAACGGATGATCAGGACCATGGGTGATGTGTTGGCGGGATTTGCGATGATTTTCATCGGTATCGATCTGCTGAAAGAAGGCATGTCTTCGGTGGCATCGTTGCTGCATATTCGGCAAGGTCTCGGGGAGAGTTGGTCGGGGAGGCTGCTTGCGGTTGGGTTTGGCGTCATCCTCACCCTGTTGACCCAGTCATCGAGTGCCACCATCGCCGCGACCCTGACCGCGGTTTCCGCGGGTGTCATCGAGCTTCCAGCGGCCCTGGCATTGGCGATCGGCGCGGATGTCGGTACCACGGCAACGGCGGCATTGGCAACGGTTGGGGGAAGCGTGGCATCGAGGCAGACCGGTTGGGCGCATGTCATTTACAATTGTCTTACCGGGTTGATGGCCTTTTTCCTCCTGCCCGTATACCTCTGGGCTGCAGGGAGGTTGGTCCCGGCCTACTTAAGTTCGGACCCCGAGTCGGTTACCGTTGCCTTTCATACCGGGTTCAACCTGCTGGGCATGGTGATTGCCCTTCCATTTACACGCCAGCTCGCCGCGTTGGTGCGGCACCTTGTTCCCGACCGTGAAGAAGATCTTACCCGCGAACTCGATGCATTGCTGTTGGTCAGTCCGCAGGCGGCCCTCGATGCCGTGGCCATCGTGGTGCGGCGGTTGTCTGCCGAGGCGATTGCCCTCCTGCGCGAGGCGATAAGCGAAGATGGATTGCCGACAACCGAGCCCCTGCACCGGTTACTGGCGGCGATCCAGCGCTGCCGGGAATACCTCGCCCGGGTGATCTCCGGTGGCCTGGATGAAAAAGGGGTCGGAGTGGCCCGCGTTCTGGCGCTGATTCACGCGCTCGATCATGTGGAAAGGCTGGCCGAGCGCTGCCTGGATGCCAGAAGAGCGGAGGCTGCCCGGACGGCCGAGGTGTTTTCCGGTGATATCGACTTGCTGCGAGAGTCTCTCGGGACGTTTCTCTCCGTGCTCTCCGGAACCGAGGCGATTGAGGCAGGCGATTTGGTTGCAGGCGTCGGTAGTTTGGCGGGTGATCTCGAGTCTGATTACCGCGACAGGAGAAAAGCGATCGTTGAGGATTCAGTTACCGGCAGGCTTGATCCGGCTCGTGTGGACGGGTTGCTGGACGCGCTTCGGTGGATTCGCCGATGCGCGTGGCATTACGGGCGGATCGCCCGCTATGTTGCGCGAGAACGGGAGCAGGGTGATGCCGCGAAGCCCTGAGAGGGTTTGGATCCCTGCTGGTGTCTTGTTTCAGGGTTTCACCCAGTCATCGGCTCGCATGCCGGATCCAATGCTCATCATTTCGGATGGGGAGGTGATCCCCTGTTTGACCAGATCGAGGGACTTGTTGAGGAGTCCTTGGTGGTTTTTCTCGGCAAGGTGACGGCGCAGTGCGCGCTCATCTTTTCCTGCCAGCAGCATCTCGTAGGAGTCGGAGTCGGGCCTCCAGATCTCGAAGACCCCGGTGCGTCCCTTATAGCCCTTGTTTTTACACGAGGTGCAGCCGCCGGGCTTGTAAGTCTCTTTTGGGGCTTCCAGACCGAGACCCTCGAACCAGGCGACTTGTTCCTTGTCCGGTGTTGCTTTGTCACGGCAGTCCGCACAAAGCAGGCGAATAAGGCGTTGATTGACGAACACGGCTGATGCCACCGCGATGTCGTGATTGGAGCAGCCGAAGTTGCGCAGTGCGGTCACCCCGCTGACGACGTCGCGGGCGTGGATTGTGGTCAGTACTGAGTGACCGGAAATGGCTGCCCGAACCGCACTGGCTGCGGTTTCGGAATCACGGGTTTCTCCTACCATCAGGTCGTCGGGATCGAGGCGGAGCATGCTGCGCACCCCGGTGGCGAAATCGAGTCCGTGTGCCTTATCAATCTGGATCTGGTTGATGCCTTCGATTTCGTATTCGACAGGATCTTCAATCGTCAAAACGTGGCGGTCGCGAACAATCAGTTCGTGCAGCAGCGCATAGAGGGTGGTGGTTTTTCCGCTTCCGGTCGGCCCACTGACCAGAAACAGACCTCCCATGCTGATGAGCCATTGCTCAAGATCAGCCATCTGGTCGACACCCATGCCGATTTTGTTCAGTGGCAGCGAAATCTGATCCGGATCCAGCAGGCGCAGGGCCAACTTGGGCCCACTGATGCAGGGTGCCAGTGTCAGGCGCACCTCGGTGTTGCCGTGCTTCAGGGGTGCGGTGAATCGTGAGCCGCGCGGAAGGAATTGAATGCCCGGATCAATCTGTGCCATGGTTTTGAGCTGGTTTTCGAGCAAAAGCCCGGAAGTGCGATCGATCGTGCCCAACGTATCGAGGCATCCGTCGACACGCAGGCGAATCTGAAAGCCATTCTCGAGGGGATCGATATGCACATCCGTGGCCCGGGCACCCACGGCTATTTCCAGTAATCGGTTAGCCGGCTGGCTGCCGGAGGCCGCCCCTTTGAAAAGGATTCGGGTGAGCTCTGTATCGGGTGGTTTCATGGTGTGATACGGGTCGGGTTTCGAGTGGCGCATGGGTGCTCATTGGCTGGCGGCCTCCCTGCTGGAATGCTGCCAGAATAACTCTCTTCCGATGGCCTTGCCATGCATTGGTTGTCGTGTTTTCTACACATCTTGCAGGTGGCTTTACCGGCTGGTATCGGGCTGGGGTATTGCCGCCGGCAGTGTGAGGCGGAAGACTGCACCGCGCTCGATACCGTTTGCCGCGACAAGTTCGCCGGCGTTGAGTTCGGCATAGCGTTTCGAGAGCGCCAGGCCAAGGCCGATGCCGGTTGTTTTGCGACTGAAGAGAGGCTCGAAGATGCGGTCGAGATCTGCGGGTGGAATGCCGGGGCCGTCGTCTGCCACCGTGATTTCCACGGCGTGGTCCTGTTCGTGGGCCGTGATTCTTATTGCGCCGACTTTCTGGGTTGCTTCCACCGCGTTGCGGATCAGGTTGCCAAGAATGCGTTCGACCTGGTCGGGTGCCGCCATCGCCGTGATTGAATCGTCCCCTTCGACCGAGATGGTGATGCCCGGGGGGAGCTTTGCTCCCTCAATGGCGGCTGCAATAACGGGTTGCAGCGAAAACTCGACGGCTTGAGCGGGTCGTGCACCCCTGCCGTAATCGAGCATCTCGTCGATGATGTGGCGGGAATTGTTCAGAGCACGATCGGATTCTTCCAGTGCGGCGACAATTTCCGGGTCGGTTCCGGGTCTGGAGAGGGTCTCCTTGAGGAAGTAGAGAGCGTGCGACAGGACCCCCAGCGGGGTGCGAAGTTCGTGGGCTACTCCTCCGGAGAGTTGTCCGAGCGTACTGAGTTTTTCGGCTTTGACCAGCTCCCTATTGGCCTTTTCCAGGGCTGCTGTCCGTCGCTGCACGCGCTGTTCCAGTTCCTCGTTGAGCTTGAGAATGGTTTGTTCCTGATTGGAACGTTCATCGACCATGGAGTCGAAGGCGTGGGCGAGGGCACCGATTTCGTCTTTGCCGGTTACTCCCGAGCGTGCCTCGAGATCACCTTGTTCCACCTGGCCGGCGGCCATGGCGATCTTGTGCAGGCGCTTGGTGACCAGGAAGTGCAGACAGAGGCCGAGGCCGATCAACAGCCCGGCGAGGATGGTTCCGAGCAGCCAGTCGCCATGCTGCTGCCACGCGATACGAGCATGTTTTTCCTGTGCGAGGTCACGCACGAAGATGATGAACCCGGTGCGTGTTGGCCGCAGTTCCCCCGGCTTGATGCCCATGCGTACGGGAAACACGCCGGCAATCATCTCGGCGTCTCCGAAGAGTTCTTTGCGACCGATCTGAGTGGCTGCAATTTCCCGCAGTGTGCCATGGCTGAAAAGTTGCTGTGGGATCAGCTGCGGCGGGAGAAGATTGCGAAAGTCGAGGCCGATATGGTCTCGACGGGCTGAGGCCAGGACCTGTTCCTGGTGGTCCACGAGAAAGGCACAGTGCATGTCTGCCCTGGCGCCGTAGATGGCCAGTGTCTGTTGTGCGCGCGTGACGGTGCCCTGCCGAAGCTGTTCATTGACGATACCTTGGGTCAGCGTCAGATCGTGGACGATCTGCTTGTCGGCTTCTCGTTCGACCGCGTTTGCCAGCAGTCGCCGGTTGTGCACGGAAAGAACGAGACCGGCGAGGAAGATCAGGGTGAGCAGGGCGAGTGGAAGCAGGATTAGAAGCGAGAATTTGCCGCTGGCGCCTGCTGTTTTCACGATACGGACTCGGTTGCCGGTTTACTGGGTTGTCGCACTGGCGGTGGCCGTGCTCGCGAGCGGGTCGGTATTGACGAGGTTTGTGATATCCACCTTGCCGTTCAGGACGCCGGTCTGCTGCATGGTTTCCAGCAGACTTGCGGCGGTGTTGACCAGCTTCGGGTGGCTGCCCTGCAGCAGGTCGAGGGTTTCCCCGCGCGAGGGCAATTTGATTCCCTCGAAGGATTGCCTGACTTCTTCAGGTGAAATGCCCAGCCGTCGGGCCATGCGTCCGCAGGCATCATCGGGTGAGCTCTCAAGATAATCGAGGGCCCGGTACCAACCGTTGATGAGTTGCTGGAGATGCGGTTGTAGCACGGGGATATCCTGTTGACGGACAACGATCACGTCGACAATTTCGCCCGGGATCTGGGAGCTGTCGAAGAGCAGCGAGGCTCCCTCTCGGAGCAGGGCGCTGCGCACCGGTTCAAAGGTCACGACCGCATCAATACTCCCATTCTGAAAGGCCCCGACGTGCTCGTCTACCTCCAGGGTGACGAGCTGAATTTCATCCCGCGCAATGGCGCCCAGTTGCAGGGCGCGCGCCAGGAAGAATGCTCCGAGGGCTGTATTTTCCACCCCGACCCGTTTTCCTCGCAGATCAGCAAGTGTTCGTATCTCCCCACGCCCGAGGATCACGTCGCTGCCATCGGAAATATCATTGATCAGCACAACGCGGGCATCGATCTGGTTCTGGCGCAACAGAAGTGCTTCGTCAAGGGTGAGTGCCGCGGCCTGCACCGCGCCGTTGCGGAACGCCTGGATTACCTGGGTGGCAGAGGAATACTCGACTAGCCGGATAGCATGCTCGGAGAAGTAGTCGAGTTCTCGTGCGAGGTAGAGCGGTTCGTAGCCGGGCCAGACGTTGGTGCCGAGCATCAGCGGAGCGGGCGTCTCCTCAAGTCCTGCAGGTTTTCCGCACGACACGAGGATCGGCAGCAACAGCCAGGGAAGTGCAAAGAGGTGGCCTGGACGCGGCATTGGAGTAAACTTGCTATGATCCGGACAAGCAATGTCCGTTCTTTCAATCGTGCCAACAGCAAGTCAACGCAAGGGCGCCGTCAGCATGGCGGCTGGAACCCGCTGGAAATCAACTGTTTTACTCGTTGATGATGAGCCGGATGTGCTCTCGAGCCTGAGTCGCATTCTCGCTTTCCGAGGTTATGCCGTCGATACAGCCTCCAGTATCGCAGAGCTGCTAGGGCAGAGACGTTGGGAAGATTATGTTGCGGGCGTGTTCGACCGCCGCCTGCCTGACGGGATGATCGAGGAGGCGATTCCCGCCATCCGTGAGCGGGCACCCGGGTTGCCTATTATCATCGCAACAGGATACGCGGATATTGACGGTACCATCAAGGCGCTGCGCGAGCGTGTGGAGGATTACCTGATCAAGCCGGTCAATCCGGATTTGTTGACAAGCCGATTGCGCAGCATTCAGGAGGCGAGAGAGGCGCAGGATGCGATCGACAGGCTGGAACGGGAGGTCATCCGTGCGGCGGAGGAAGAGAAACGCCGTGTGGCGTTGGAGATCCATGACGGGCTGGGTTCGTTGCTCGGTGGAGTCGGAATGCTGGCCCGTGCCCTGGGTAACGCGTTGCAGGAACAAGGCATGTCTTCGCATGCGGAGCAGGCACTCAGTATCGAAACGCATGTCCTCAACGGACTGAGGCAGGCCCGGGCTCTTTCGCATGGCCTGTATGCGGTGGCCGAACATCCCGGGGGACTCAGCGACTCGCTGCGGGAAATGGCAGCGGTTCTCTCCGAGGCTGAGGGGGTTGTGTGCAACTGCGGTTGGGAGGGAGCTGTCGAGGTGCAAGACCCCATCGTGTCCAACCACCTGTTCCGCATCGCTCAGGAGGCAGCGCGCAATGCGATCAAGCATGGTCGGGCGAATGTTGTCCGCATTGACCTGCGGAACCGGGGAGCAACCATTGAGCTGACCGTGTCCGATGACGGCGGGGGATTCGAGTCGGGAGAGCCGCCCGCAACCGGGCTTGGATTGCGTTCGATGCACTATCGATGCCGCGCCATGGATGGCAATCTGGCGTTCAGTTCCACCCCGGAGGGTGGAGTCGAGATGCGCTGTTCGGTGCCACTTGGCGAACTGCGCTGACCTGATCGGGATGGCCGGTTGTTTCCTTGTGTGGCCTCCAGGGGCGGTGTTCTCATGATCGTGGCACAACCAGAATCGGGATGGTTGACTTGTGGATGACACCTTCGCTGGAACTGCCGAGGATGATGCGTTCGAGTCCACCCGGGCGGTGAGTGCCGATGACGAGTAAATCGGCGCCCATTTCGTGGGCGAAGGCGATAATTGAGGCTGCGATACTCTTTTTCATCGGTTTCATGTATCCGGTGGCTGCAATACCGCGGGTGTGCAGTTCAATGACCAGATCACGAACGCGTGCACGGTCATCCTGCAGGGCTGCCTCGTGGAGTTCGGGCGAGGCCGAAGGGGGAAAGGAATAGGGTTCGCCGGCAAACAGCTCCGGGTCCGGTGGGTAGACATGCACGACGTGCAGATGTGCCCTGGTGGCTGAGGCGAGGCTGCCGGCGATTTCGAGCACGTCATCGATTTCCTCATCGAAGTCGACGGCCGCGGCGATGGATTGGATACTCATGGCAGTGGCAGGTGGTGGTTTGATCTGTTGTGATCAGAATCGGTTGCTTGCCCGGTCGCTGCTCTGCGTCAGTTGCGTTTCATCGCGCAGTGGTTGAAGAGTATTTCCGCCTTTGATCCTGGCGATTTCGGCCGTATCTCTGGACAGCAGGTATTCGGGTGATCATTCAGGGCGGCAATGGTGTATGCGGCCTTGGTGTTTCGGGTGCCGCCGGCAGTGCAGTAAATGAGTGTTCTCGAATACATCCCTGTGAGCATCATTTCCCTGCTGGTGGCGGTGGTAATCTGGTATCTCTGTCTTGGCTGGGAACCCTGGCCTTTCGGCCGGCGCTGGGCGGTCAAGCACCACCATGCGGGATCTGCGAGGCGACTGCTTGAAGAAGATCCGTTTGCCATTCCGGTGGATGTCCGGCCGGCGACATCCTTTCGGCGTCGCCGCTTGCCCAATGCAATCAATGCGCCCTTTGATCTTGCCTCAGGGCGCTTGGATGGTGCTGCCCTCGAGCATCTCGATCGCACGACGCCTATCCTGGTCTATTGCGACGGCGGTTTTCGCAGTCGGCGTGCGCTCGATGCCGTCATGGAACTGGAATTTCGTAGCGTGCATCATTTGCGGCAGGGCATATTGGTGTGGGCGGTTCTCGGCCACCCGACCGAATCCGGCAGCGAGCGACTCACCGGGCAAGATGAAGCGGGCATGTCCGACGAATGAAAAGTCCCTGGTCCATTTCATTGGTCAAGGTAGCCGGCACGGAGGTGCGGGCGCACATCACTTTTCTTATCCTGCTGGCATGGATCGGCAGCGCCTATTGGAAGGAGGAGGGGCCGGCGGTTGCGGTGGGGGGCGTGCTGCTCATCTGCGGTGTGTTCTTCTGTGTCCTGTTGCACGAGTTCGGCCATGTCTTCGCGGCACGGCGCTACGGGATTTCCACGCCGCGCATCACCCTGCTGCCTATCGGCGGCCTGGCCAGTTTGTCACGGATTCCCAGGCGTCCGGTGGAAGAGTTGGTGGTCGCCCTGGCGGGGCCTGCCGTCAATGTCTGCATAGCTGCGCTGCTTCTTCTCTTGGGCAGGATCGCGCCGGGTTGGGATCTTCCCATCGTGGTTCCGGAACTGGTTGGCAAGGAAGGTGGTGGCTACCTTGAGCAGTTGCTCTGGGTGAATCTTGTACTGGTGGTATTCAACCTGGTGCCAGCGTTCCCGATGGATGGAGGCCGCGTGTTTCGAGCCTTTCTGGCCATGTTTATGAGCCGGGAAGCGGCCACGCGGATCGCGGCAGCACTCGGCCAGACGATTGCCGTTTTCGGAGGGATCTATGCGTTCGGTGCGGGTCAGCCGATTCTGGCGCTGATCGCAGTGTTCATCTTTCTCGCTGCGGGGGCAGAGGCACAGCTGGTGCGCTCGGAATTTCTTCTCGAGGGCCTGCAGGCTTCCGATGCTTCGATGGGAGAGTTCCATGCGCTTGGTCCCGGCGATGCGCTGGGGCGGGCGGAACACCTGCTGCTCGATGGTTCGCAGGTCGATTTCCCGGTGGTGGACGATCTGGGTGTCTGTGTTGGCGTGTTGACCAGGGATCGGCTGCTTGCCGGCTTGGTTCAGGAAGGCGAAGATGGTCAGGTGGCAAGTTTCGCTTTGGGCGCTGTGGCTTCGGTCGGCGAGGATATGCCCGCCGCGCTTGCCTGGCAGAAGCTCCAGGAATCGCAGATGCCGGGTGTCGCGGTGGTCGACGGGTCGGGGCGCTTGCGGGGATGGCTGACGGCGGAAAATCTGCGGGAGTTGCTGCTGGTGCGCGAAGCCAGGGCGCATGCCGCTTCCCACAGGTAAAGAGAAATGCCCATGACGGGGAAGCAGGCTTCGAACGAGGGAGGTGGCGTCTCGCCGGGTGCGGCTGGTGCGCCGGGCTCGTCGCTGAGCCCGCCGCAGCCCTGGGCGCTGCCTGCCGATG
>JBDQJG010000018.1:0-28736 GCA_040263955.1 Verrucomicrobiales bacterium | reverse complement strand
GGGGTGGGGCGGGCCCGGCCAGCCCCACATTGTGTGGGTGGGGGGGGGGGGGGGGGGGGGGGGGGGGTGGGGGCGGGTGTGGTGGTGGTTGGGGGGCCCCCCACCCCCTCCCCCGGCATCCACCCCCAAACGATCACCCAACACCAAGACATCACGGTGTCCCCAATTATGAGTCAACCACCCCTCACTTGAAAAAACTCACGGTGTCCTGCAATTTTGAGTCAACAGGAAGGCGGCCGAGCTGAAGAGTGAAAAGTGAAAAGTGAAAGCCGGAGCCGCCGAGGTTTTGCCAGCTAATGAACACGAATGAAACGCGAATACAGGGCAATCGAAATCGGGATCGCTATCGGGATCGAAGGACGGCGCGCTGAAGAGTGAAAAGTGAATGGTGAAGAGTGAGGATTGAAAAGTGAAGAGTGAGATCCGGGCAGGCGGGTGGCGAGGCGGCGGAGCCGCGCTGAATGGTGAATAATGATTAGTGAGTGGTGAATTCCGGGTAGGCGAGGTTTTGCCCGCTAATGAACGCGAATAAAGCAGGCGCACTGCATTCATTGCTTGACACGAAAACCGTGTAGCACGAAGTTCGTGCCAATGAAGAATATCACCATCACGCTGCCGGATGACGTGGCCCAAGCGGCACGCGTGTGGGCGGCGCGCGAGGGCACCAGCGTGAGCCGCTACCTGGGCGACAAGCTGGCGCGGTTCTTGGCGGAGGACGAGGCCTATGAGGTGGCCGGGCGGCGGTTCCTGCGCCGCAAGCCGGCGTGTTTAAGAGAGGAGGGCAAACGCCTCCCCCGGCGGGAAGAACTGCATGAACGCTGAGGTATTCGTCGATACCAACGTGCTCGTCTACGCGCGCGACACGTCGGAACCGGAGAAGCAGCGGGTGGCCGGGGATTGGCTCGCGCAGCTCTGGGAGCGGCGTCTCGGCCGCATCTCCTACCAGGTGCTGTTCGAGTATTACGTCTGCGTCACGGCGAAGCTGAAGCCGGGCCTGCCGGTGGAGGATGCGCGGCGTGACGTGGAGGATCTGGCGGCATGGCAGCCCCTCGGGCCGACCCCGGAGCTGCTGTCGAAGGCGTGGGAACTCGAGGACCGCTACTCGTTCTCGTGGTGGGACAGCGCGATCGTGGCGGCGGCGACCCTCCAGGGGTGCCGCGTGCTGCTCTCGGAAGATCTCCACGACGGCCTCATGATCGGCGACCTCGAGGTGATCAACCCCTTCCGCATCCCGGTGGGAGAGTGGCTGGGCGATGAGGAGTGAAAAGTGAATGGTGAAGAGTGAGATCCGGGCAGGCGGGGGCGAGGCGGCGAAGCCGCGCTGAAGATTGAAAAGTGAAAAGTGAAGAGTGAGATCCGGGCAGAGGACAGGAACCACGGAATCGCAGGAAGCGGTGTGATCGGAGATGGACTGAGTGAAACGAGGCCCGAAGGGTGACCGAGCGTGAATCGAAGCGACTGGCGGGAGCAGAGATGGACTGCGCTGCAAGCGCAGCCCGAAGGGTGAGCGAGCGTGGGGCGCGAGGAGAATCGAAAGGAGCGGCGCGACTGGAGATGGACTGCCCAAAGGGCAGCCCGTAGGGCGACTGAGCCTGAGGAGCGAAGGAGTCAATCAATTGCGAGGAAATCAAATCGAAGCCAATACGGGACAAGGATCACAGCGTGCGATCCCGATAGCGATTCCGATGAACCCGCGAGCTCGGTACGCGGCGCGGATCAGGCTCAGCGACCAGAGATCGCCGCTGCGGCCCTTGAATCTTGAATCTGAAAACTTCCAACTCGCGGAGACTTCGTCTCCGCGCCTAAGCGAGGACTCCCTTCACCACGTGGGCGTGCTCGACCCCGGTGAGGCGCTGATTGAGTCCCTGGAAGAGGTAGGTAAAGCGCTCGTGATCGATGCCCAGGCAGTGCAGCATGGTGGCGTTGAGATCGCGGATGTGCACCGGGTCTTTTGCGATGTTGTAGCCGAAATCATCGGTTTCGCCGTAGGTCACACCGCCCTGGATGCCGCCGCCGGCCAGCCACATGCTGAAGCAGCGGCCGTGGTGGTCGCGCCCGCTGCCGAGAGATCCCTGGCTGTAGGCAGTGCGGCCGAACTCGCCGCCCCAGATGACCAGGGTGTCATCGAGCATGCCGCGTTGCTTGAGGTCGGTGACCAGTGCTGCCGAGGCCTGGTCGGTATCCTTGCACTGGGCACGGAGGTGCGTGTCAAGTTGTCCGTGCTGGTCCCAGCCGCGATGGAAGAGCTGGGAAAAGCGCACGCCACGTTCCGCCATGCGACGGGCAAGCAGGCAGTTGTAGGCGAAGGTTCCCGGTTCCCGGGCGTCTTCCCCGTAGAGGTCGAAGGTGCTTTGCGGTTCGTCCGAGAGGTCGGCGATTTCCGGTGCTGCTGTCTGCATGCGGAAGGCCATCTCGTACTGGGAAATCCGGGTGGCGATCTCCGGATCACCATGGTGGGCAAACTTCATCTCGTTGAGTGCCGCGATTGTATCGAGCTGGGAGCGGCGGTTCTCACGGGAAATGCCTGGCGGGTTGTTGAGGTAGAGTACCGGTTCGTCACCGCTGCGTAGCGTCACCCCCTGGTGGTTCGAGGGCAGGAATCCACTGCCCCAGAGGCGCGAAAAGATCGGCTGACCGGGATTCTTGCCGTTGCCTTGCGAGAGTAGAACCACGTAGGCGGGCATGTTGCGGTTGGCACTCCCCAAGCCGTAGCTGGCCCAGGCACCTGCACTGGGCTGGCCGGGAATCTGCGAGCCGGTATTGATCAGGGTGATGCCGGGGTCATGGTTGATGGCCTCGGTGTGCATGGAGCGCACCACGGCGATGTGATCGACGATTTTCGAGGTGTAGGGCAGGAGGTCGCTCATCCAGGTGCCGGCCCGGCCATGCTGGGCGAATTCCCCGATTGATCCGAACAACGGAAAGTTCTTCTGGTTGGCGGTCATGCCGGTGAGGCGCTGTCCCTGGCGCACGCTGTCGGGCAGGTCCTCGCCCTCGCGGTTCTTGAGCTCCGGCTTGTAGTCGAAGAGGTCGATGTGGGAGGGGCCGCCTGACATGAACAGGTAGATGACGCGCTTCGCATGGGGCTTGAAGTGCGGTATGCCCGGCAAGCCGAGACTCGCAGCCTGCGTCTCGCGCCCTGTGGCACCGAGCAGTTTGTCGGCGCCGAGCAGTGAGCCCAGCGCGATACTGCCGAGACTGCCGTAGGAACGGTTTAGAAAAGTACGGCGGCTGATCGTGCGGTTGAGCTTCTCGAAGGCTTCCGGGTTCATGGGCTGCTGGTTTGTAGTCGCGTGCGCGTTTACTCGCGGGTGATGGTCTCGTCGAGGTTGAGGATCAGGGCGGCGACGGCGGTGAGTGCTGCAGTCCGGGTTTTCTGCTCATCCCCGAGTTGGGCCAGTGGAGCCCGGCCATAGTGCAGGTAGCTGTCACGCTTATCCGTCGCATTGTCGAAGTAAGTGAGTTGCTCGTCGTAAGCTGCTTCGAGCAGTTCGCTTTCCTTGTCGGATGGATACCGCGCGGTAGCCAGTCGGAAACCGTGGCGGATCTGCCCATCCGGCTCGTTGCCGGCCTTGAGCATGCGCTGGGCAAGCCCGTGGGCGGCTTCGCTGTATTGCGGTGCGTTGAGCAGGGCCAGGGATTGCAGCGGGGTGTTGGTAAGTGCCCTGCGTGCCGAGCAGGTCTCGCGGTTGACGGCATCGAAGGTGGTCATCATCGGTGGCGGCAGAGTGCGCTTCCAGAAGTGGTAGATGCTGCGCCGGTAGCCGTCCTGGTTGGTGTCCGGGTAAAACTGCGATGCGGTCCAACGTCCGTGGGCATAAAAGCTGATTTCTTTCCACAGGCCATGTGGTTGCACCGGGTAGGAACTTGGCCCACCGACTCGTGGGTTGAGCAGGCCGGCAATGGCAAGCGCGTTGTCACGTACGTATTCCGCAGAGAGCCGGAACCTCGGTGCCCGGGCCAGCAGGCGATTGTAGGGGTCGATTTCCTGTAGTTCAGGTGTGGTGCGGGAAGACTGGCGGTAGGTCCGGGAGGTCAGCATGAGCTTGACGAGCTTGCGCAAATCCCAATCGTTGGCCACAAACTCGGCGGCCAGCCAGTCCAGCAGTTCCGGGTGGGATGGCCACTCTCCCTGGGAGCCGAAGTCCTCGGCGGTTTTCACAAGCCCGGTGCCGAAGAGCAGTTGCCAGTAGCGATTGACAATCACCCGCGCAGTCAGCGGGTTGGAGGGGTCGATGAGCCACTCTGCCAGGGCAAGACGGTTGGGTGTGACCTCTGCGGGCAGTGCACCCAGGGCCACGGGAACCCCTCCGGTGACTTCGCCGAGTGGTTTGTTGTACTCGCCACGGTCGAGGATGTGGGTGGTGCGCTCCGGCTTGGCCTCATCCATGATCATCACGCTGGTCTTGCCCTTGTTTATAGCGCTTTTGAGCACTTCGATTTCCTTGTTGATGTTGCGCGAGAGCAGGTTCATCTCCGGATTGTCCAGGCCGAAGCTGTTGATGATTTGTCGCTGCCTGGCGGGATCACGCAGATGGTCGGGTTTCCTCAGCTCGGCAAGGACATGCTCCAGTGCCTCGGGCCTGAGCTGCCGGTATCTGGCCAGAACGTCTCCCCAAGGTCCGGCACCCAGGGGTTGGACCACGGCGGCGGGAGTGAAGCCGGCCACCGTGGCTTTTTTCTCCCAGTTCCCGGATGCCTTGGCCGAGGCCTGCCAGCTGCTGTCGGTGACGATATGATTGCCGTCCGAGGAATGCATGTAGGCAAACAGGGCCGCAAGCCCGGCTCCGAATTCCCAGTCCTTGCCCCTGATGGCGATGAGATTGGCGCCTTTCTTCAGATGCGGAGTGATGTTGATCACGTTGGGTTCGCGCCAGTCCAGGTGCTCTTCCACCTCGTGGCCGTTGATCCAAATCCTGGCCTCATTGTCACAGCTGACGAACAGCTGGACGGACTTCGGCACCTTGCCCAGCTCGAAGGTCTTGCGGAAGTGAGTGAAGACATGGCCCTTGCCTTCCTTGTTGATCCAGATCCACGAGGGGCTTTGTATTTTGAGCTTGGGGTCCTTGGCGAACTGCTCGTTGAGCTGGTTGGTACTCTGCAATGGGAAGTCGGAGCCGATGCCTTTGACGCTTTCCGGCTTTGCCAGCACGGAGGCCTCCCATTGCCGGCGGGCTTCGCCGAGGTAAATCTCGGGAAAGAGTCGGTGCTGCTCGAGCATGTCGATGCGTTTCTGGTAATCGGCCTTGAAGGTATCCTGGTCCTGCAGAAAGGGCTCTACCTCGATGACCGGGGGGGTATTGCCTCCTCCGCCCGCTCCCATTCCGGGCTCGCTGGAGTGGTTGAAAAAGGCGAAAAAGCGGTAGTAGTCCTCCTGAGTGATGGGATCATACTTGTGATCGTGGCACTGGGCGCACTTGACGGTGAGGCCCAGAAAGGCGGTGGACACGGTGTCGATCTTGTCGGCGATGGCGGACACGCGGTATTCCTCCGGGATGGTGCCGCCCTCGTGGGTGTTCATGCTGTTACGCAGGAAGCCGGTGGCCACCTTCTGCTTGACACTCGCATCGGGCAGCAGGTCGCCAGCCACCTGCTCGCGGATGAACTGGTTGTAAGGCATGTTGTTGCGGAAGGCCTCGATGACCCAGTCCCGCCAGGCCCACATCTCGCGGTGGTCATCCACGGAGTAGCCGTTGGTGTCCGCGTAGCGCGCCACGTCGAGCCAGTCCAGGGTCAGGCGCTCGGCGAAGGCATCGCTGTTGATGAGCTTGTCGATACTCGCCGCGTAACCCGTCTCCGGATCGGCCACGAAGGCGTCTACGTCTTCCGGGCTCGGCGGGGTGCCGGTGAGATCGAGGTGCAGGCGTCGCAGTAGGGTTTCCGGTTCTGCCGGCTCGGAAAGGCCCAGTCCTTTCTGTTCCAGTTCCGCCGTAATGAAACGGTCGATGGGGTGGTCACCTTGACCGGCCGCGGGAATTTCCGGACGACTGACGGGTTCGTATGCCCAGTGGCTGGTGTAGGGGGCGCCTTGCGCGATCCACTGCTTCAGTAGGGCGATTTCCTCATCGCTGAGCGGGTTCTTGTGCTTCGGGGGAGGCATCAGGTCGTCCTTGTCCGTGCTGGTGATGCGCGTGATCAGCTCGCTTTCCTCCGGCTTGCCCGCAACGATGGCAAAGTAGCCTCCGAGGTCGGCAAACGCGCCCTCCTCGGTGTCGAGGCGGTAGTCGGCATCGCGGTCCTGCGAGTCGGGACCGTGGCAGGCGAAGCATTTCGCCGAGAGGATGGGGCGGATATCGCGGCTGAAATTGAGCGGTTCCTCGGCGGCTGCCGGAGCCAGGCCCGAAGCAAATCCGATGATCAGACCGAGCAACGGGGTGCGGCCTCGGTGTTGGATGGCTCGAGATGACATGTTTGGAATCTACATCGGATTATGACAGCTTGTCTTGCAAGACAGAGAAATTTTTTTGTAATATTACGACATGCCGCTCGTGGCTGCGTAGGCCTTCCGATAGCGTGCCGGGCTCATGCCCCGGAAGCGGCGGAACTGGTTGGTGAAGTGGCTCTGATCGCAGAAACCGCAGTCGAATGCGATGTCCGCGAGGCTGTCGCGGGTTTCCAGCAGTTGGACGGCGGCGGTCCTGACGCGAACCCGGATCAGGTGTTCGATCGGACTGGCTTGAAAAATGCGCTTGAACACCCGCTGGAGCTGCCGTTCGGAGAGCTTGGCGACTTGCGCAAGGTCAGTGAGCGTCAGTTTTTCCCGGCAGTGTCTTTCGATGTGCCGCGCGACTCGGGTCATCAACCGGTGCTCACTGGTTAGCTCGGTGGTATTTTCCAGTTCGCGCATGATCCCGGCGATCCCGATGGTGTTTCCCTGCTCATCGCGCAGGGGGATCTTGGTTGAGTAATACCAGTGGATATCACCCGTCTTGACATTGGGAACCCACCAGAGGCGGTTGTTTGCTGGCTGGCCGGAAGACATCACCTCGGTGTCTTCTTTGCGGTAGGCATCCGCCAGATCACGATCGAAAAAGTCATAGTCAGTAGCACCGATGAACTGTTCGGGCCTGTCGATACCAAGTGTATTGAGAAGTGACTGGTTGATGCCGGTGAAGCGCCCCTGCACGTCCTTGGCAAAGAAAAAGGCTGACGGAATCGCGTCGATGAGCGGCGCGAGTTGGATACTGTTGCCGAGGTTGCCGAAGAAGTCCCGACTCCAGGGTGAGGCGTCCATTCGCTACAATCAGCGTGGATGACAGTTCTTGCAAGGACACGCCATGCCTTGGTGAGATCCGATAGGGTATCGCGATTTTCCCACGGGGAGGCGAATCATTCTGTGTCGGCGTCGTTCCGATTGCATGCCAGGTGGTCATCCAGAGCCTCGCGCGTCACCTCGAAGCGCGCGGCACATCTCGGGCAGGCGATAACGAGGTGGGGATCGCCCTCGAAGACACTGTCGAGGGCTTCCGAGTCATAGGGGAGGAAAAGATCATAAATGCGCTCGATACCGCATCCGCAGTCGAAAAGGTAGAAGCGGCGCTCCAGCAGGCTGAGTTCCTCGTCCTGATCAAGAATCGCCACAGCGTCGTTGTCGAGGGAACCGAGCCAGTCGAGATCGCAATCAGGCTGTGCAGCGATGAGCACGAATTCTTCCGGGCCGATGCGAAAGTAGCGTGCCGGGCGTTGTTCACTGCGCTTGTAGTAGGTCTCTGCGCCGGTAAAAATGTCTCCCGCGTGGAAGTCGATCGTGCTCTGGCGCAGGTCGCTTCCGGGACTGCTGACCTGGCTGGAAAAGAGATTGCAGTCCTTGCGCTTTCCCTCGGGTTCGAAGAGCCGACCGGTCAGGGTCTGGCGGTGATTCGAACCGGTTACGAAGAGGTTGGCGAGTGGTTGGCGAATATGGATGGTCCATGCGCAGTCTTCGTTCCGTGGTCGTGCTGCCAGATGCAGGGTGATGGCGGCCAGCGCATCTTTGAGCAACTCGTCGCTCTCGCTGGCGTGGCGGATGCCGTGTTGCAGCAGGTGCAGGTAGTAGTCCTCGTAAAGGCTGCCGAAGTCGGCACGTGCAACCAAGGCGTTTCTGCCGCGTGCGAAGTAGCTGCGCACTTCCAAGGGAATACGAGGGTCTTCTCCAGGCTGGTTTTTTCTCTGCTCTTCCTGCGGTTCCATGGGTTATGATCCAGGTAAATGCTATCGCCGAATGGCCGGCTCGTCATCGCTAATCGGCGGGTTAAACGAGGCTGACGGTGGCGATGCCGAGGACGAGGAGGAACCCGCACATGTCGGTGCAGGTGGTGAGGATCGGGCTCGAGGCAAGCGCGGGGTCCGCGCCAATCCGCCTGAGTGCCAGCGGAATGATGCCGCCGAGGGTCACCGAGACGAGCGTGTTGATGGCCAGTGCGGAACCGACCACGAGTGCCAGCGCGAGGTCCTGTTTCCAGAGAAATGCGACGATACCCAGGACGATGCCCAGCGAGATGCCGTTGAGAACACCGACTAATGCCTCCTTGGCAATCACTCGCAGGTAATCGCCCTGACGCAGGATGCCGAGGGTGAGTTCGCGGACACTCACAGCGACCGCCTGATTGCCGGAGCAGCCGCTCATATCAGAGACGATCGGCAGGAAGACGGCCAGTGCGATGGCGGCCTCCAGCGTGTCCTGGAAGAAGGCGATCACGCTGGCCGAGATCAGGTTGAGCGCGATGTTGGGCAGCAGCCAGCCGACCCGTTTTTTCGAACGCTCGAGCAGCGGCATGCTGCGGAGTTCTTCTCCGCCGACGATACCGGCCGCCTTGAGGTAATCGTCCGAGGCATGCTCAACAGCGGCTTTTTGTACTGCTGAGCGGGTGATGACTCCCAGCAGGTGGCCGGATGCATCGGTGACTGGCAGACCGAGAAATTTTCGTTCCTCGAATTTGTGCGTGAGCTCATTGAGATCGGCGATATCCAGCACACTGGCCGGTTCCGGAATCATGATCGCGGCAGCCGGCTGATCGCGCGAAGCCATGACCAGGTCGCGGAGCGGAATGACCCCGCTGAGGATACCGCTTTTGTCGGTGGCATAGATGTACTGGACTTCACGCTCGCGATAGGTAGCTCCCTTTTCCGCCAGCAGATCAAGCACGTGGCCGACTTTTTTCTGCTCGAAGACCGAGAGGTTCTGCCGCTCCATGAGCGCACCTGCGGTATCTTCTGGGTAGCTGCTTTGCAGGCGGATGCGTCCCTCCGCGTCCTCGACCTCGTCGAGCAGATATTCGCCTCCCTCCTCGAGATGGCGGATGAGTTCGCTGCCCTCTGCCGAGGGCAGCAACTCGACAAGATCCGCCGCGGTCTCCGGAGGGAGGAACTCGAGGATGTCGGTGGCCTGGGGCTCTGCGAGGTGATTGAGGATATTCGCACCCTCTTCCGGGGGCAGTGCATCGAGCAGGGTCGCTTGCTGCTGAAGGTCGATGGTGCCGAACAGCCTCCTCAGGTCGCGTGGAGCGAGTGCACTCACCAGCCTGCCTGTCACGAGGGGGGGAGTGTCCCCGGATGCCAGGCTTTCGGCGAGTTTTTCGATGGGATCCTTGGTGCTTTCTGCATTCATGCTTCGGGCCCCTTTCCGTCGTTATCGGGTGGCGCCGACTGAATCAGATCAGGACGATTGCAGCGAGTTCGTCGCAAGCTCTCGTCGTGTTTCCACTGCTCGATAGCAGCATGGTTGCCGGAGAGAAGAACTTCCGGCACCTGCATGTCCCGGTATTCTGCGGGGCGCGTGTAGGCGGGGGCCTCGAGGAGATTCTTGTCGGAAAACGATTCGTCGGTGGCCGAGCGCTCATCACCGAGAACGCCCGGAATCAAGCGAACGATCGCGTCGATAAAAACACTCGCAGCGATTGTGCCATTGGTAAGGACATAATCTCCGATCGAAATCTCATCGTCGACAAGGTGCTCCACCACCCGATGGTCGATGCCCTCATAGTGACCAGAGAGAATGACAAGGTGGTCGTGTCTGGCAAATTCGCCCGCCATGGCTTGATCGAAACGTTTTCCCTGTGGTGTCATGAGCACAATCCGAGAGCGCGCTGTTCGCAGTGGCTCGACGCAGTCGAAGAAAGGCTCCGGTTTCATGACCATTCCCTGGCCGCCGCCGTAGGGAATATCATCACACTTGCGATAACTCCCTGTTCCGAATGGTCGAAGATCATGAATGTTCAGTTCGAGAAGTCCCTGAGCCTGTGCGCGGCCCATGATACTCTCACCGAGAGAGGCGGCACAGATATTCGGGAAAAGGGTGACGACGTCGATCTTCAAGGTGGTGGAAGCTACCCCTGAACGGGGATGGATGGCAAGTCCGGCCGGCGCGGGGCATTGGTCGGCAAGCCGGATGCGGGGTTTCTGCGTGACCAGGCCGCGTATCAGCTGCTGCGCAACATCGCCTCGATGAAAGGGCCGATGTTTCCGTCCATGACCGCCTGCAGGTTGCCGGTCTCGTGACCGGTGCGCAGGTCCTTTACCAGCTGGTAGGGTTGGAAAACGTAGTTGCGGATCTGGCTGCCCCACGCGATTTCGCCCTTTTCACCATACTGGCGTTCCATTTCCGAGCGTTTCTTGTCTTCCTCGATCTGGAAAAGCTTGGCCTTCAGGATGGCTAGTGCGCGGGCCCGGTTCTTGTGCTGGCTGCGCTCGGCGGTGCAGCGAATCTGGATTCCGCTCGGCTTGTGGGTCAAGTGCACACCGGTTTCCACCTTGTTGACATTCTGGCCGCCCTTGCCGCCGCTGCGCATGGTGGTGATCTCGATGTCCGCCTCGTTGATCTCGATGTCGGTGTCGACTTATCCGAGATCGTGGAAAACATCGACACTGGCGAACGAGGTATGGCGCTTGCCGGCGGAATCAAAAGGGCTGATGCGCACCAGACGATGCACTCCGCGTTCGCAAGTCAGGTAGCCGTATGCATTGGTGCCGGCTACCTGCAAGGTGACCGAGCGCACGCCGCATTCTTCGCCCGGTTGGTGGTCGACTACCTCGCAGCGGAAACCCCGAGAGTCCGCGTAGCGTTGATACATGCGCAGCAGCATGTCGGCCCAGTCGCAGGCCTCGGTGCCGCCGGCACCGGCATGGATGGTAAGGAAGGCGCCGGCCGCGTCGTGCTCGCCGTCGAGAAGCAACTGCAACTCGAAGGAGGCGAGCGTTTCGTCGACAGCCTTGAACTCGGAAACGACCTCTGCGAGCGAAGCATCGTCGGACTCTTCTTGCGCGATCTCGAGCAGAACATCGAGGTCTTCGGCGCGCGCTTCCAGCTTACGGAACGGTTCCAGTCGTGCTTTGAGGCCGGAGACGGTGTCGATGACTTTCTGCGCCTTCTCCTTGTCGTCCCAGAATCCGGGTCGGGACATCTGCTGCTCTGCTTCCGCCAGTTTCTGCTCGAGACTCTCCGGGTCAAAGATAGTGCCGGAGATCCGCGAGTCTCGACCGCAGCCGATCGAGATCGGCAGGCTCGAGAGCGGTAGCGCCCGGCGTATTGGTTTTTTCCATGGCGGCTAGAATAGATGGATGCCGCGTGAATGCAACTGGTGCACAGTGAACTTGCAGTGGAAAATGCCAGTGCCATCCTGTTGAGAGCTCGCAAATACAGCGAGACGAGCCTGATCGTCTCGTGGTCTACCATGGAGTTCGGCATCATTCATACCATGGCCAGAGGTGCCCGCAGTCCGCGATCACCCTTCGCGGGGAAACTCGATCTGTTCTTTTCCGCGGAGATCGGGTTCAGCAGGTCGCGGAGATCGGACCTGCACAACCTCCGTGAGGTCGAGGTGACAGCGCATCGGCGCGCCATTCAGAGGGACTATACGACACTGTGCGCGGCGGCATATTTTGTCCACTTGGTCGAGCTTGTGGTCGAGCGGGAGACGCCCATTCCGGAGCTGCATGAACTGCTGACGAGAGCCATGTCTCATCTCGAAGGAGCCGATCCGACGCGCAAGTTGGTGGAACGATTTGAAAAAAGGGTGGTACAGTATCTGGGTATCGAGCGGTCAGATCAGGCACCTCATGAGCTTGTGCGTTCCATGTTCCATGGGCTGCCTGGATCCAGGCGGCAGCTTTTGGAGCAGTTATCGGAGACAGGAAAAGCACCCCCGGACGGTTTGAAATAAATAGAATTCCTCTTTTCGATTTTCGGGGCTGATGGTATTTTCTATCTCTCCAAAGTTTCCGGAGCTACACGTCGCGTGCTGCATCGGTCTGGTTTTCCCCCGAATTTATCATGTCCAGCGGCCAGTCGAATCTTCAAGGCATCCTTCAGGAACGCGTTGATTCGCTTTTCAAGGACGGCAAGATCGACGAGGCGCGACGAGTGGCCCAGACGTCGTTGGAGTCTGCGCGCAGGGCGAGCAACACAGATCCGGAGGGACGACTCAACCTGGTGACTGCTTTAGAGACACTGGGAAACCTCAGTCAGCACCTGGGAGACTCGGCTTCGGCGGAGGCTTTGTATTGCGAGGCGATTGAATATCTTCAGCAGGAATATGGTGACAGTGCCCAGGTGGCCAGAATCGAGAGCAGTCTCGCGGGATTGTATGATTTCGGGCACAGGGAGGAGGAAGCAATTCCCCTGTACGAGCATGCGATCGAGCTTTTCGAAGCTACCAGTCCGCCGATGCTGCTGCAGGCGGCCAATCTCCGTAATAACCTTGCCATGATCTACAAGGGAGCCGGGCATAATGAAAAGGCGGAGGAGCACTACCTTGCCGCTGTACGAACATTTGAGAAAGCCTACGGTCACGAGAATGAAGAAGTGGCCGCGGTGTATAACAATCTCGGTGCGTTGTATTATCAATTCGGTTACCAGGAACAGGCGCGCGAGATGCACCTCAGTGCGCTGGAAATTCGCCGCAAACTTTTTGGTGATGATCACGCGGACGTCGCGCAGAGCCACAGTAATCTTGCCCTCGTCTATCACGAACTCGGAGACGGACGGAGTTGCCAGCGATCGTTCGAGGACAGTCTCGCGATCCTCGCGCGGCACATCGCCGAAGATTTGGAAGATTACACGGTGGTAGCAGAGAACTATGCCGACCTGCTCAGGTTGTCCGGGCAGGAAAAGAAGGCTGCCTCGATCGAGAAGAAAATGCAGAAAGTTTTGCGCAAGCAGACGAAGAAAGCCGGCATTTTCTCGCGAAGATGAAATTTCTGCCGTGGCAGCTGAGTCCGCGGCGATGCGCCGGGGCTTGTGGTGGTTGCCCGAACCGAACCGTCGACGGTGGTCATCGACGATTGCCGGAGGGTTTTTCTGTTTCCTGTGCTTTACAAGGCCGACCGGACCGGGATATTCACGGTCCCTGAAATGGCTGAGCCGAGCAAAACCTACAACCCCGCAGATGTTGAGGAGAAGTGGCATCGTCGTTGGGATGATTCAGAATGTTTCCGCGGCGATGAGAGCTCGGAAAAGCAGGGTTATTCCATCGTCATTCCGCCTCCGAATGTCACCGGCATCCTGCATCTGGGGCATGTCCTGAATAATACGATCCAGGACATTCTCTGTCGGCGTGCGCGCCAGGCGGACAGGGCAGTGCTCTGGTTGCCGGGTACTGACCATGCCGGTATTGCAACCCAGACAAAGGTCGAGCGGCGGCTGCGCGAGGAAGAGAGTAAAACCCGGCATGACCTTGGGCGGGATGCCTTCCTCGAGCGCGTCTGGCAGTGGAAGGAGAAACATGGTGGAATCATCACCACGCAATTGAAGAAGCTGGGGTGCTCGTGTGACTGGTCGCGTGAGCGGTTCACCATGGATGAGGGTTACTCGAAGTGGGTATCTCACGTCTTCGTGAAACTCTTCGAGGAGGGCTTGATTTATCGCGGCCGCCGCATGGTGAACTGGTGCCCGGTCTCTTTGACTGCGCTTTCCGATGAGGAGGTGATCATGAAGCCGCAGCGCTCGAAGCTCTATACCATGCGCTACGAGCTGGCCGATACGCAGGGGAACGGCACCGGTGAATTTCTCGAGATCGCTACCACTCGTCCGGAGACCTTGATGGGAGATACCGGGGTGGCAGTCAATCCCAAGGACCCCCGCTACGGCCGGTATGTTGGCAGGACAATTCTGCGCCCGTTTCCTCGGGCGGCAATTCCAATCGTAGCCGACGAGCACATCGATATCGAGTTTGGAACCGGCGTGCTGAAAGTGACTCCCGCCCATGATCGCGCGGACTTCGAGATCGGTCAGCGGCATGGCCTGCCCGCGATCGACGTGCTCACGCCGGACGGACACGTCAATTGTCCCGAGGTGCCGCAGCTGCACGGGCTCGAGCGTTTCGAGGCGCGCCGACGCGCGGTCGAGATACTGGCGGAGATGGATCTGCTCGTGAGCGAGGAGGATTACCAGAACAACATCGGTTTTTCTGAACGTGCCGATGTCCCCATCGAGCCGCGTTTGTCCATGCAGTGGTTCCTGCGTTACCCGAGTGTTCAGCGGGCGATTGATGCGGTGGCCGGCGACGAGATTGTTTTCCGGCCCAAGCACTGGAAAAAGACCTACCTCAGATGGATGGAGAACATCCAGGATTGGTGCATCAGTCGCCAGTTGTGGTGGGGGCATCGCATCCCCGTCTGGTATCGCAGGGAAGACGCAGCATCGCTGAAGGAAAAGGCACTGGATGTCGTTGATCGGGACAGGGGAGAGATCCATGTCGGCATCGATTCACCTGCCGATCCGGAGAACTGGGAACAGGACGAGGATGTGCTCGATACCTGGTTTTCCAGTTGGCTGTGGCCCTTTGCCACCATGACCGAGTGCGAGGGCGCGGACTCGGAGACGGTCAAAAAATTCTATCCGACAGCCGATCTTTCCACGGGACCCGATATCATTTTTTTCTGGGTGGCACGCATGATCATGGCGGGATTGCATTTCCGCGGCGAGAGCCCCTTCAAGAATGTCTATTTCCACAGCATCATTCGTGACATCAAGGGGCGGAAAATGTCGAAGAGCCTGGGCAACAGTCCGGATCCGCTCGACCTGATCGCGCAGTATGGGGCCGATGGGCTGCGTTTCGGGCTGTTGCGCATTGCGCCCACCGGCACCGATGTCCGCTATGACGAGAAACAGATCGAGGCGGGCAGAAATTTTGCCACCAAGCTGTGGAATGCGTGCCGCTATCGCCAGATGCAGGATGGAAACCAGGCCGATGGGCACTCGCCTGCCCGACCGCTCGCGGAGTGTCGCCTCTCGCCCTTCGATATTGATATCCTTGCCCGTGTCGAGCGGCTGCGTGGTGATCTCGATATCGCCTTCGAGGAATACCGTTTCAACGAGGCGACCGCGCTGCTCTACGAATTCTTCTGGTCGAATTTCTGTGATCGTTACCTCGAGAGTATCAAGGAGGATTTCCGGGAGGGAGCCGATGTGGAGCGCAAGGTGCTTACCCTGGCGGTGATCGATGAGGTTTTGCGCTACTTTCTACCGCTGCTCCACCCCGTGATGCCCCATATCACGGAGGAAATCTGGGAACAACTGGGTCTTGCCGGTGACGGCGGGGGACCTCTGGCGACCCAGGTGCTCGGAGCGCAGTCTCCGCTCGCCGGTGTCGCTGCCGATGCCGTCGCCGCCGGACGTGAGCTGGCAGCGAGAACTTACGAGGCCGCTGGCAGGGTTCGGAATCTCAAGGCGGACTACAACCTGGCCTCGAGAAAAGATGTTCCGATCATCCTGAAACCAGTCGAGGAATGTGCCGTTTTCGGCGCGGCGGGTGGAATCGGGGCCGGGCGGGTAGCGATGACGTTGCAGTTGCTCGCCGGTGCGGGCAGCCTCGCAATCGACGCGACGTTCGCGGCGCCAGGAGGAACCCCGAGTATCCTCACCGATCTCGGGGAAATCTGTATGCCGCTCGACGGCTTGATCGACATGGATGCCGAGCGCGCTCGCGTAGGTAAAGAGTTGGCCAAGGTCGACACCGAGGTGGACAAGGCAGAGAAGAAATTGGCCAACCCGAAGTTTGTCGAGAATGCCAAAGCGGAAGTAGTCGAGGAAGCGCGCCAGCGGCTCACCGAGTGGCAGGAGAAGCGTGAGCGACTCTCTGCGATGTTGGAGAATCTCGCATAGAGTGTCTGCCGGTGCTACTGGCTACTGGCTACTGGCCGAATTGCGCTCGGTAGGCGTCGGCGTCCATCAGCTCGCCGATGTCGCCGGGATTGCCGGGCTCCAGTTTGAAAATCCATCCGTCACCGTAAGGATCGGAATTGACGAGTCCCGGGTTATCCTCCAGCACCTGATTGACCTCGGTCACGGTTCCGGTCACGGGGGCATAGATGTCACTGGCAGCTTTGACCGATTCGACGACGGCCACGGGATCCCCTTTGCTGAAGGAGGCTCCGATGGCGGGCAATTCAACATAGACGACGTCGCTCAATTCCTCTTGGGCGTGATCGGTGATCCCAACTGGCACAGCGCCATTTTCGGTTCCGATCCATTCGTGGGATTGTTGATAGCGCAGGTTTTCCGGGGCGTTCATGGGTTGCGTGTGTGTGAAGAATAAGCCGGTCGCATCAGCTTTTGGCAAAGGGCTTTTTCACCACTTGGGCGGAAAAGCGGCGGTCGCGGATTTCAATCTCGAGCTGGGTGCCGATACCCGCCAGATCAGCTGGCAGGTAGGCCAGGCCAATACCGCGGGAAAGGCTCGGTGAGAGAGTGCCGCTGCAGAGTTCTCCCACGCGCTGACCCTCGGCGAGCACGGGATAATGGGCGCGCGGAGGGGGAGATTTGCCGATGATGGCGATGGCTGCGAGGCGCGAAGGAATCCCGTTGCGTTTTTGTTCCAGCAATGCCTCCCGGCCAATGAAGGCAGCGGCATCAAGTTTACAGAAAAAGCCCAAGCCGGCCTCGAGCGGGGTGCGATCGGGAGAAAGGTCGTTGCCATTGAGAGGGTATCCCATTTCGAGGCGCAGTGAGTCCCTTGCCCCGAGACCGCACGCCTGTCCGCCGGCGTGGCTGATGGCATCGAGCAAGGTGCCATACGTGCTGTCGGCATCTTGTGCGGGAAAGAAGATCTCGAAGCCGTCTTCTCCGGTATAGCCGGTCCGGCAGATGATGGTGGTTTCCTCGGCGTCCCGGGCAATGCCGTTGCGGGGTGGTAGAGGGGGAAACTGCAGGCCCGAGCGCACCGCCTCGTAGACATCGCCTGAGCGCGGTCCCTGTATGGCCACGGCGGCGAAGCGATCGCTCGAGTCGATCAGCTCGATGCCCGGCGTGAGGTGTTCGCCAAGCCATGCGGTGTCCTGTTCCCGCAGTGACGCATTGACCACGAGGAAATAACGCTCGGCACCGATGCGGTAGACGATGAGATCATCGATGACCCCGCCGCGCTCGTTGAGCAGGAGACTGTATTGTCCCTGCCCGTCGCTCAATGCGGCAAGGTCGTTGGTGAGCATGGAGTCGAGCCATTGGGCGGCCCCGGGGCCTTCGACGAAGAGCTGCCCCATGTGCGAGATGTCGAAGATGCCGACTGCTTCGCGGACCGTTCGGTGTTCGGGAATGATCCCGGCGAACTGTACTGGCATCTCCCAGCCGGCGAAATCAACCATGCGCCCGCCTGCCCTGAGGTGTCGCTCGTGGAGTGGGGTGCGATGCAGGTGTACGTGTTCGACCACGGCGCATCCTCACGGGGAGGTAACCGATTGTCAAACGGCGGTGCTTGGCAGAGGGGCCGATCGGTGCTTTGCTCGATGGCATGCTGCTGTTCGACAAGCTGGAAGCCCGCTTCGGAAGATTCGCCATGCCCGGTATTCTCAAGGTTGTGGCCGGATTCCAGGTGCTTGTCTATGTGTTGGTGGCATTCACTACCAGTGGCAGCACGGTTGCTGATTCCAGCTTTTACAGCCTGTTGACGCTGGATCGTGAGTCGGTGCTCTCGGGCCAGGTATGGAGGCTGTTGACCTTTATCTTCCTACCCATCAACACCAATCCGTTGTGGGTAGCTATTTCAGCCTTGTTCCTGGTGTTCATCAACAACGCGATCGAAAGCGAGTGGGGTAGCTTCAAGCTCAATGCTTTCGTGTTTCTGGGAATGTTGTTCGTTGCGGGTGGGGTCATTTTTCTGGGAGGATGGCCCACGGGTCTGTATCTCTTTTCCGTGTTCATCCTGGCCGCTGCGGTCCTGCACCCGGAACAGGAAATCCTGTTGATGCTTATCATTCCGGTAAAGCTGAAATGGTTGGGCGTCTTCACCTTTGCCACCATGATATTGGCATTTCTCGGATCACCGGGGCCGATCCGGATCACCATCTTTCTTTCCTTCGCCAGTTTTCTGGTTTTCTTCGGGCCCGAGACGGTGCGCAACATGAAACACCGCGGTGAGGTGACCAAGCGACGACAACGCTTCCAGTCTGCCACGCCGGAAGAAAAAGATGCCTTCCATGTCTGTGTCGGGTGCGGCAAGACTGATGTCGCCGATCCGGAAGAGGAGTTCCGGGTGGCTGCCGATGGAGAGGAATACTGCCTGACTTGTCTGCCCGCGCGACAGGACAGCGAGTAAGCGAGAACACCGCGTCCGCGGGTGGTTACCGGGTGGTGGCAACCAGCGAGCGGGCATGCTCCCTGGCCCACGTGTCGGCTGCAAGGATCTCCTCGAGCGTGGCACCAGGGGTCGTGCGGTGTGCGCTCATGGTGGCTGCCACGGTTTCGGTAATAGCCGGGTAGGAGAGGGCTCCGGCGAGGAAACCTTCCACGGCGATCTCGTTGGCGGCATTGAGCACTGCGGGAAGTGTGCCGGAGGCTGCGCCGGCTTGCTGGGCGAGACCGAGCGCGGGGAAGTCATCCCAGCGGGGAGCTTCGAAGTCGAGGCGGCCAAGTTCGGCGAGATCGAGTGGCCGAAGCGAGTTGGGGACGCGCTCGGGCCAGGTGACCGCATACTGGATCGGGAAGCACATGTCCGAGTGACTGAGTTGGGCGAGAACCGAACTGTCCTGGAACTCGACCATCGAGTGGATGATGCTCTGGGGATGGACGACAACATCGACTTGTTCCATGCCGACATTGAAAAGCCAGCGCGCCTCGATCATTTCCAAGGCCTTGTTGAACAGGGTGGAGGAATCGATGGTGATCTTCGGTCCCATTTCCCAGGTGGGGTGCTTGAGGGCCTGCTCGACGGTGATGGCAGCGAAGTCCCGCCGAGCAGTTCGCCGAAAGGGGCCGCCGGAAGCGGTGAGAATGAGTCGCCGAATGGACGACGGGTCGCGCCCTTCGAGGCATTGGTAGATGGCATTGTGCTCGCTGTCCACCGGCAGGATACGAACACCGTGGTCGCTCGCTGCCGTGGTTACCGGTTCCCCTGCCATGACCAGGATCTCCTTGCTGGCCACCGCGATGTCCCGGCCGGCGCGGATCGCCGCAAGTGCCGGTCTTAGCCCCGCTGTTCCGACGATTGCGATAAGCACCATGTCCGCCTCGGTCTCTTCCACCAGGTCCACGAGTCCGGTTTCCCCCGAGTAGATCGTGCTTCCGGGGGGCGCGTCCGCGCGCAAGGCCGAGGCCGCCGCCTGATCATGCAAGGCCAGTTTCTGCACCCCGAACTCCCGGGCCTGATCCGCGATTGCCATGGCATTGCGGCCGGCTGCCAGTCCGACGATTTCCATGCGCTCGGGGATGTCTCGCGCCACCTTCAGGGCACTTGTGCCGATTGATCCGGTGGACCCGAGAATGATGACTTTTTTTCTTTTCGGGGCGCGTTCGGGCATGGATGAAAGCGGGAACCGCGGTGGAAATGATTTCAGGTCTTACCGGGAAGCGACGAAGGAAAGGTAGAGGAAAAGTACTGGGGCGGTGAACAGCAGGCTGTCGATGAGGTCGAGAATGCCGCCAATTCCCGGCAATGAGTGGCCGGTGTCCTTGGCCCCGACGCAGCGCTTGAGCGAGGATGCGGCAAGGTCACCCAGCACGCTGAAAACGGTGAACAGGGCACCGATGACAAGTCCGTCCAGGATGGTCAGGGGACGCAGGTGCTCGCCGGCGAAATGAACGATGGCTACGGCCACCAGTATGGTGATGAGAGCGGCTCCGAAAAATCCCTCCCATGTCTTCCCCGGCGAAACCCGCGGGATCATTTTGTGCCTGCCGATCGCGGTTCCCACGAGGTAGGCTCCCATGTCGTTGCTCTTGGTTGCCGCGATGAGCAGCAGCAGGAGAGCGACGCCATCGGCTTCGATTCCGGGCGCTCCGGCGAGGAAAAAGACCCGGATGGCGTAACCGAAGAGCAACGGAATATAGAGCACTCCCAGCATGCTGGCGGCAAGCTCCCGCAGGGTCTGCTCGCGCAGCGGACAGGCCAGCACGACCAGCGAGAAGCCGAGGATGGTGGCACCACAAAGCGTCAGGGAATCGATCCAGAGGGCCGCGGGAGAGTCGTTGCGGAGGCTGACGGCAGCGACGCCGAGTAGGTGCCCGGCTCCGATGAGCAAGGTGCCACGGGCGAAGCGACGCCCGATGATGCCGTGAGCCTGCAGCATGGCAAGGTATTCCCTGCAGGCGAAGATGCCGAAGAGCGCGAGCAGGGTAGCGATGACAAGCGGGTTGCCCCACCAAAGTCCGAGGGTCACGAGGCTCCAAAGGGAAACTGTGCTCAGGGTGCGTGCCCGGAATACGGCGGCTTTTCCTGTCGAGGATGGCCGACCAGGGCCGCGGTCGGGGTGCTGGGTTTCCTCGTTGGGATCGTCGGACATCGCGGGGAGGCGGGTCTTTCCGCCGTGCAATCGAGTGTGGGCGCGTCCACCGCGGGATTCAAGGGGTTTCAGTGCCGCCCTGCCATCCGGGAGCGATTGTAGCGCGGCTGCCTGCTTCGCGTCTGGCGTCGGGATCCTCTGGGGAAGGAGTTTCCGCAGGCGTAATTTCCCCGGGTGCAGAAGAGGGAGAATGGTTCTCGCCCAGGTCGATGTGCTCGGGCTTGCCGATGTGCCGCGGCGCAGTGTCGAACACGAAGAGGTCGAGCACAGCCTTGACGCGCGCGAACCACTCACGTGAGCGTGAACGCTGGGATTGGCTGCGAGGGACCCGGTTGGATTGCAGGCCGACGGCATCGATTCCCTTGGCCCGAGCAATGAAGACGGCCCTTGGAACGTGAAAGTCATCGGAAATAATAACCAGCTTGTCTTGTCCGAAGACTTCTTTTGCCCGAATCACCGAGTCGAGCGTGCGCAAACCGGCGAAGTCGCAACTGATGTTCTCTGGTGGCACTCCTTGCTCGATGAGGCTGGAACGAAGGTCCCGCGGTTCGTTGTAATAATCTGTCCGGTTGTCGCCACTGACGAGCAGGTGTCGGATGCGGCCTGATTCGAAGAGCTCCTTGGCAGCCTTGACGCGGTTGATGAAGTGGGGGTTTGGCTGTCCCGGAGCGATGAACCGTGAGGTGCCGAGAACCAGGCCGACGTCGTGCAAGGGAACATCCTTCGGTTGCTGGTAAATATCCTGGTGCGTGGAACCGCAGATCCACAGGTTGCAGAGGATGACTCCCAGGATCAGGAGGGTGAGCACGCTGAACAGCAGGGCAGCAAGTCTGCGGAAGAGAGCCGCGAACGGGTGTGGTGCGGTGCTGGGCTTCTCTAAGAACATCGGTTAGAAAATTTCAGGGAGCAATGTCTAGACTTAGGCCAGCTGGAAAGCCCGGGCAACCCCACGGGATGG
This sequence comes from Verrucomicrobiales bacterium, assembly GCA_040263955.1. Taxonomy (GTDB): domain Bacteria; phylum Verrucomicrobiota; class Verrucomicrobiia; order Verrucomicrobiales; family DEV007; genus CALSSN01. Next base: position 7,090 of record JBDQJG010000018.1, on the reverse strand, counting down.
ACAGCGCGAAAGTCGAGGTGGTTGAAAAACACATGACCACTGCATGAAAGAGAATGGGTTGATCTCGGTTACTTGACCTGGGAACCGAATGAGGCGTTAGCAGGGGGTGCAAACTATTCTGCGTGTATTGGTTTATCTGCGACGCTATCCGGGACTCGGAATCGCGCAGTTTGTATGCGCCGTAGTGGGAACAGCCATGCTCGTGGTGTTTCCGAATATCACGAAGACCGTGATTGATGAAGTGGTTCCCGGTGGCCAGACAGAGCGGCTTTTACCGCTCTTGCTGGTGGCTGCCGGGGCTTTTCTCGCTCGGGATCTGCTCAATGCCCTGCGTATTCACTTTAACAACACGTTTGAACAGAAGGTCGTGTTTGATTTGCGCAGTGATCTTGACGCGAAGATTCAACGTCTGCCTCTGAGGTGGTTCGACGAGCGGCACAGCGGAGATGTGGTGACGCGGGTATCCGAGGATGTCACGGCCATGGAGAGGGTACTCATCGACGGGATCGAGTTGGGCGTGGTGGCCGTTCTCCAGGTGTTCATCGTGGCGGGGATGATGCTTTATACCGATCCTCGTCTTGCGGCTATCGCGTTGATACCGTTTCCCTTCCTGATCATGGGTGCGGTGTTTTACTCGTGCAATGCGCGGGGGCGGCATCGCGCGGTGCGGCGGGCGACTTCTGAGATGAACTCCCTGGTGGTAGACCAGGTGGCCGGGATCCGGCAGATCAAGGCCTATGCGGTTGAGCAGGCGGAGCACGGCAGATTCCGCGGCGCGGCTGACAAGGTCAGACAGGCGACCCTGCAAGTGATGCGGATGTGGGCGCTGTATCGTCCGTCGATGGATTTTCTCGCTGCGCTGGGACTGGTCCTGGTGCTCGGGTTCGGGGCGCACGTGGCGATGAACGGTGATCTTTCAGCGGGTGACTTGACCAAGTTTATCCTGTTGATCGGCTTCTTTTATGAACCGGTGAACCGGTTGCACCATCTCAACCAGATTTTCCAGTCGGGGCGAGCGGCCGCGGAGCGTGTTTTCGCTGTGCTTGATGCCGAAGAGGAAGCCGGTCTGGAGGGGGGAGCGTCGCTGGAACATGTGAATGGGCACATTCGCTTCGAGGCAGTGAGTTTTGCATACGGATCCTCAATCACCGGAGCAGAACCGGCGGAGGAGCACGGCGAGGCGGTAGAATGCGAGGAAGAGGGGGCGCAGACTGCTGCAGTGGAGGCGATTGATATCGAGGTGTTACCGGGCCAGACCGTGGCCCTGGTGGGACCGACCGGGGCGGGAAAATCGACTATCGTGGATCTTTTTACGCGGTTTTACGAATACCAGAAAGGTCGGATTACTCTTGATGGAGTGCCGCTGCGTGACCTCGACAAGCGCGAGCTGCGCTCGAAGATCGGCTACGTCACCCAGGAGAGCTTTCTGTTCAACGGATCGGTCAGGGAGAACTTGCTGGTAGCCGATGCCGAGGCGGATGACGAGCGGCTCTGGGAGGCGTTGCGAGCTGCCAATGCAGGGGACTTTGTCGCCCGGCTTTCCGCCGGGCTCGACACCCACGTGGGTGAGAGGGGAGTCAAACTCAGTGTCGGCGAGAAACAGCGAATTTCCATAGCCCGGGCACTGCTGAGGAATCCGCCGATTCTCATTCTGGATGAGGCGACTGCCAGCGTCGACACCGAGACCGAGGGACTGATCCAGGCTGCGCTGGATCAGCTCATGAGGGGGCGCAGCAGTATCATCATCGCGCATCGTCTCTCCACGGTGCGCCAGGCCGACCGGATCTATGTCATCAAGGATGGCCGGGTTGTGGAACAGGGCAATCATGAAGATCTCGTGGCTCGGGGCGGCGTCTACGCGCGGCTTTGCGAGATGAGCCTGCTGGGCTAGCCGGCCGGTTGCGGTCTCTCCGGTGGCGCCTGTGACCAGGCAAAAAAATCGGCGGCAGTCTGCCCGGTTTCAGTGGCGATGGTATCGATGTTGGTTCCCCGCAATCGGGCGATTGTTTCGGCGACGTGTTGGACGTAGGCCGGCTCGTTGCGTTTTCCTCGGTGCGGAACCGGAGAGAGGAACGGGCAATCGGTTTCCACCATGAACGATCCCTCGGGCACTTGCCGGGCGGCCTCCTGAACTTCTCTGGCTGACGGGAAAGTGACAACGCCGGTGAATGAGATCAGGTGGCCGGCGGCGATCAGCGGAGCGGCCTTCGACCAGCCGTGCGTCCAGCTGTGGAAGACGCAGGACACCCTGCCGTCGAAAGGGCGGGTAACCTTGACGAGTTCCTCGTAGCACTCCCGCTGGTGCACGATGACCGGCATGGCCAGCGACTCGGCAAGCTCGAGTTGAAGTCGGTAGACCTCCGCCTGGCGTTGGTGGTAACTGCATTCGTCGTGGCCTTCAGGTGCCGCATGAAAATGATCGAGGCCGGTTTCGCCGATCGCGACAACCTTTGGATGGCCTGCCATCGATGCGACTTCTGTGAGCCAATCGTCGCCCTCGGGGAGTTCCAGGACATCGGTGGGGTGAATGCCGACTGCGGCGTAGACTTGCGGATATCGTTCGGCGAGTTCCAGCGCCTGAGCACTGGAAGCGAGGTTCGTACCGATGGTGATGATGCGTTGTACGCCCACTTCGAGGGCACGGGCTACGACTTCATCGCGATCCGGATCGAAGCGGTTCCAGCCGAGGTGAGCGTGGGTGTCGACAAGCATGGCAGGCGGGAGGGAAACAAAGACTCTTCAGGAGGAAGAAGGGCTTGCCGGTATGGTCTCACTGCGCTTCTGATGCGAGGGAGCAGAGCGCTTGGTTTTCCGGCTTTCGATCTTGATGTCCCATGCGGTGATCCAGCGGTGACCGGTTCGCTTGAAACCACCCTCCTCGAGCAGAAGCCGCTCCATTCCCGGCAGGTGAGCGGCACCATAGAAGATGGCGACGCGAGTTTTCTCGGCTGCCGCCACTTCCTCGAGTTTTGCCATGGCCAGACGGTTCCTGCCGGAGACGATGACAGTTTCCCCATCCCGCTCGAGACCCTCGATGATGCCTTCCGTAACGATGAGTTCCCGGGCGAAAAGGAGCTTCAGTTCATCCGATCTGGAGGGACTCAAGGCAATACGCAGCAGTTGGGCGATATTGGGACTGGGGATGCCGCCCGGCTTGGATTGCCTGATTTTCTCGTGCTCTTCGTTGGCTCGCAGCAGCAGGTTGAGCATGCCCTCGTTGTGCTTGCGTTGTTCGCGGGCGTAGTCTTCGGCGCTCATGTCGGCGTGGAAGAAGTTGTCGCGTGTGTAATCGACCGCCTCGAGCTGGAAGGTAAGATCAAGAACGGAGCGAATCATGTTCTGGAATTTGCTGACCGAGCTTGAGCTGTTGCCTGTCAGGTCCTGTTTTGTCAACCCATCCCGACCGCCAATCATTTCGAAGAGCACCGCGTCGTAGGTTTGAAACAGCGTATTGAGTGCGTCGAAGTAGGCTGCATCCGCGACGTGGACTGCGCCGACAAGGTCGACTTCCATGCCGGTTTTCGGTTGGCGGTAGGTCGCAATGGCGACCTGCAGGGCCGGGTTGCCGTCACGAGGGGCGTGCAGGCGAATGAACGATGAAGGCAGTTCGTCCCGCTTTCGATCAGCGGCTTTGTCCTTTCCGGAACAGGGCGTGGAAGTTATGAGACAGGCAACCAGCAGGAGCATGGTTTTCGCGTGATGCAGCGGAGACCGGAGTGACGTGTATAAACAGGGAAGCTTCATGAGAGACCCGGGAACGAGTGGTGAGTATGGTTGCGAGGTGAGGGTTGCCCGGTGGCTTGGTCGGGATCGATTCAGTGCATGCAAATTGAGCTCGTTCAGTATGCCCTGCCACGAAGAACCTGCAGTGGCGGTTCGCCGAAGAGGGCTCGTGACAGGTCGAATTCCACCTCGACGCGATCAATGCGCCGGCTGGCCAGTTCCGACCTGTGCGACAGCCGGTGGGTGCCGAGCAATGCGTGGAACCGGTCGGCGTGCATATCGAGCAAGCTGTTCTCGATGGCGGGTGCCAGTCGATCACCGAAGGGATAAGCGAGAGCCGGTTTCCTGACAGCGAAGCGTTCTTCGAGGTCCTTCGCCGGGAGCAGGTATTCACGTTCCACGTCTGTCTCGGTCAGTGCCGAGGAGAAGGGATGCGAGCGGCTGTGGCATCCGAGGGCGTGGCCATGGTCGAGCCAGGTGCGCAACTCGTCCTCCTCCATGTAGGGTCGCTGGCTGGCACGGAAGCTCTGTATGTCTTCGAGCCCGGCAAGCGTCCAGATGCGGGCGGCGCGGGCGGCGTTTTCACCCTGTTGCGGCCACGCCTGTGCCACGGCGTGGTAGTCCATGAAGGTGTGAATCGTGTCGTGCAGTCCGAGTTCCTTCTGCATGGCATTGAAACACTCCACGAACCTCGTATCACCGCATTTTTGATGAATGACCTGCAAGGCATGCTGCCAGAGCAGACCGTCGCCTGCGTAGGCGTCCTGGCAGATGAATGCTGTTGCCGGGACACCGCGTTCGGCGAGCAGTTGGCAGGCGCCGCCTCCGACCAGGTCGAAGCCGTCGTCGAAGCAGATTGCCAGCGGTGGCCTGGGTGCCTGTGCGGCAAGCTGATGGTCATCGAGGAGCCGCTCGAGCGGTACAATCGAGAAGTATTGCGTGTAGACGTCGAGGTCGGCATGCAGTCTGTCGGTATCGATTCCGCCGAAGAGCTGCCGCCGCGCATCCTGCACTTCCCAGACCCCGTGGTAATAGACAATATTCACCCTTCGCCGGTAGAAATGCTCCCGCAAGGGACGCAGCAGGGGTGAGCGCATGGCGGCGGCACCAAGGGCATAAGCGATACCTGTCGCGGTGGTTTTAATGGCGGCCATGAATGGTGCGCAGCAGGAATTGCTCGAGGGCCTCGCGGGCGGCTTGTTCGTCAGCGATGTCCCAGTAGGTCTGGCGGATGGGCCCTCGGACATGGTTGCTGCAGATCTGCTGCCTGAGGTTTCTTGCCAGCATCAGGTCGTGGTGAACCGACCAGTCCGCCGAGCGGGTGAAGTGCATGGGTGAATCCTGTGGGATGCGGGTGAACGGGGTTGCCGTCGCATGCATGTCCAGAAAACAAGATGCCAGCTCGATGCCCTGTTCGATGGTCTTGACCAGCAGTCGGCCCGGGGTGTCATCGGCTTCGATTGCCGGCAGACAATGCGCCAGGATGTCGCCGCCGTCGATCTTCGGGCTCATCACCATAAGCGTACCTCCGGTCAGCTGTGGGTGTCCGTTGGCGAAGGGCCAGAAAGCGGAGTCCGTGCCATTGTAGAGCGGGCTGATGCCGGTGTGGAAATTGAGCACGAGTGGCACTGATTCAATGAGTGCAGGGCGATAGATAGGTCCGCCGGAGGCCAGCACCACGTCGACATCCAGCTGCTGGAGAAGCGTGATTGCTTCGTGGCCATGGATGTCGGCAATCACGTGGGTTTTGTCCTGCAGAGTGCTGAAAACTTCCGCGGTGGAGGCGGGGAGCAGTTCCCGCTCGGCACGCCGGATATCGGCAGGCAGATCCCAGCCGAATTTTATCAGTGGATTGGCGCCGAGTTTATCGAGAATGAGTCTTCCCCAACCCTCGGCCGCGATCGTTTGCCGCCAAGTGTGCAACCGGGTGGCCGCACTGCGCTTGCCGCCCGGGCGGGAGGCGTCCGCCGGGTGGAGAATAGCCACTAGTTCATGCCGAGCGGCAATCCGCGCACAGATGTGGGCGTGATAGAGTTCTCCCGGTGTTGTGAGGATGGCGATTTTCACCCTGGGTATGCATATCCCCGTAACGAGTAATTCACAAGCCAATGGCAAAGCTGATCTGGATCTCGGCATGGGCCGTGAACTGCCGGCATTCGAGTCTTGCGACGAGCAGAAGGCAACTGGGATCAGTGACTGGCTTTTCTCGGTTGATAATCCGAGCAGGCATGGAGATCACCGCTTCGCAACAGGATGAACCAGCCGGTGCAGCCCGCAGGAACATCTGCGATGACGCTGAGCCCTGTGTCGGTCGGGTCAATGCTTGCGGGCCTTTGCGACCAGTTGCGGGTATTGCAGACCCCGGAATCGCAACTCCAGGTGAGCACTGCCGAGTCGATTGGCTTCGAGGATGAGAAGGTGACGCGCGCGCGGGCTGATTCCAAGGTCAAGCCGGTCTGCACGCACCAGGGGCGACCATCGGTGATGATGCTGTCGGCGAATGCGTAGCTCTCCGGAGGAGTCCACGCCGATTGGTGGTCATGTCCCATATCGGGGATGAGAGAAACCATGTGTGGTCCGGGGACCGATTGGTAACAGGCAGCCTGTTGATCAAGCGGAAAGTGCTCGTCGCCGGTCCATGAAAGCCACAGGCTGGGCATGTGCGCGCGCTCGAGGCGCAGCATGGGATCCCACGCTTCCCGGTAGAGTTCATTGCCGGCGAGTTTACCACCGTGCTGGTTGGCGGCATGGGCAAGGTTACCGCAGCCATAGACGGCAATGGCGAATGCCAGGCGGTTGTCGATTCCGATTGCGGTGCTGGTGATGACCCCGCCCCAGGAGATGCCCATGACACCGACTTTTTCGGCATCGACTTCCGGCAGGGAGCGCAGCAGGGAGTTGGCGAGGATCGTGTCGGCGACGGCGTGATACATCCACTGATCGGCCAGTGGTTGTCCTGAGTCCTCGTAAATGCCGGAGCGTGCGGGTCCGGCCCACGCATGCCTTCGCCAGGGCAGCTCCGGGTTGCCATCGGAGCGCGCCTCGGTCTGGCCCTCGACCGCGATGCTGATGGCAGCGAAGCCACGGTTGTTCCAGAGTTGAACCCATTCCCGGAAGGCTGTTCCACCACCACCATGTACCAGCACGATTCCGGGGACCGGCTTCCGGGTGTCTTCGGGGAGGCCGAGCCATGCGAACACCCGGGTTGGTGCCCCCTGATAAGGCAGGCCTTCGAAGAAAAGCGGGGTGATGCCGCCCTCCTCGGTGAAGGCCGGAGCGGCGTGAGTTGAGGGGGCGCTGGTGAGTTGCCCGAGTTCGGCGATCTGCCGGAATGTGGCTGCGTGATTTCCTGCGGATGATCGAGTAG